>NZ_JBVVPO010000040.1:0-17022 GCF_055811795.1 Bradyrhizobium sp. MI1.7 | reverse complement strand
CAACCACCATCCGTTTATTGGCGCCCCACCTCAAAAAACCCTTTTTTTTCCCCGGCCCCGGCTCTGGATTGCTTCGCTTCGCTCGCAATGACGGCAGCGCAAAAAACAAAGGCCCGCCGAAGCGGGCCTCAAATTTCAGTTTGTACTCAGGGTGCCGTATCAAGCGGTCTTGGTGTAGACCTTGGCAAAGTTGTCCTGAGCGGACTTCGCACCGTTGGCAGCGAGCTTGCCGACATAGTCGGCGGTCGCCTTGGCGCGCGAGACGAAAACTTCGCCGCGGGCGCGGAGCAGGCTCGACTGGATCTCGACGGCTTCGCTGATCGACTTGGCGGACGCGAGCTTGTCGATGCCCGCGAAGAACGCCTCGGCGTCCTCGTAGATCGCCTGCTGGATGTTGCGGCTGATCTTGCCGGCCTCGGTGACGGACTCGGTCACCGCGTTCTCGACGGCGGCGGTCACGCGCTCGGAGCCAGCGAACACCTCGGCAGCACGGTCCTTGGCGGTGTTGGCGGACTTCTTGACGAACTCGCGGGCGGCCTCGGGAACTTCCAGGTTCTGGATGTTCTTGAAAGCGTCCTTGAAGCCCTCGAAGGCAGTGTTGGTTTCGGTGGTCATGGGGTTCTCTCCATCCTCATTGGGTTGAGCTATGGCTCACCCCGTCCTCATTGGCCCGGGGCACGGCTTATATGACATAATTAATGGTGCGATGCAATATTCGTATTGCACTGCGATATCACGAAATCGTGAACAGCCTTAATGGGAGGCAATTTGGCGCCTCCCTAGCCAGTTGGGTTCCCGGAAGGCGAGACGGCCGCCCTAATGCTGGACGGCTCCCGGCAAGCCATAGGCCTCCATCTGGGCCTGGACCTGTGCGATGTTGTGGCCGAGCACGACAATGTCGTGGGTCTTGCCGTCGACGTCCCGGACATGGTCCCGCAGCAGCGCCTCGGCCTTGAAGCCGAGGCTCTCGAACAGGGCGATCGCCGCCTGCTGGTCGACCGTCATCTGGACCGAAAGCTTTTCCAGGCCGGCGCCGAGCGCGAGCGCAAAGGTCTCCTGCGAGAGCGCCCGCCCGACCCCCTTCCCGCGCACGTCGAGGGAAACAACCATCCGGATCTCGCCGACATGGGGCGACCAGGAATGCGGATCGCGCACCAGCGTGCCGCAGCCGACGACCTTGGCGTCCCTGACCGCGAGCAGGCTGGTAATCGCGCCGCGCTCGATCTCCTTGACCCAGGCCGAGAGCACCTTCGGCTCGCTGATGTTGCGCGGCAGGAACAACAGATCATGGGTCGGCAGGCCCTTGCCGAAGGCCAGCATCGCGGCCTCGTCCGCAGGCGACATCAGGCGGATCTCGATATCGCCAGCGTCGGTCTTGACCTGACGCGGATAGGAACGCTGCTCACTCATGTCGATCTCTTCCCCAGCCAGGTATCCAGTTTCGGCCACAGCCGCTTCACCGCATTGGCGCCGGCGACCAGCGAGACGTGACCGCCCTTCAGCATCACCTCTTCCTTGTCCTCGGACCCGATCTTGGCGATCAGGTGTTTTGCGGCCTCATACGGCACGATGTGATCGTGCTCCGCGACCGCGTGCAGGAACGGCACCTTGATGTCTTCGAGCTTCGCCGCGCGGCCGCCGACCGACATGGTGTCGTTGAACAGCTTGTTGTCCCACATCAGGTCCTTGGTGATGGTGCGGAAATATTCGCCCGCCAGCGGCAGCGTGTCGGTCGCCCAGCGGTCGAACATCCGGTACGATTTCACGAACTCGTCGTTCCAGATGTTTTCCCAGAGCTGGATCTGGCTCACCGTGCGCGAGGCCGGGCGCAGCATCTCGAACGAGGACAGGATCATCTCCGGCGGCACGTTGCCGACGCTGTCGACGAGGCGGTCGACGTCGAAATAACGCCGGTCGGAGAAATTCGAGAACAGCTTCATCTCGCGAAAGTCGATCGGCGTGGTGAAGCAGATCAGGTTCTTCATCGGCCCGTCCTTGTGGATCGAGCCATAGAGCAGGGACAGCACGCCGCCGAAGCAATAGCCGATCACGGAGACGTCCTGCTCGCCGGAATCGGCCTGCACGCGGCGGACGCAATCCGGGATGAAGTCGAGGACATAGTCCTCCATGCGCAGGCTCTTCTCCTCCGGCCGCGGCGCGCTCCAGTCCAGCATGTAGACGTCGTAGCCGCGCTTGAGCAGGAACTCGATGAAGCTCTGACCAGGCACGAGATCGAGGATGTAGCCACGATTGGTGGTCGCCATCACGATCAAGACCGGTACGCGGTAGATCTCGTCGGACATCGGCCGGTAGTGATAGAGGCTCATGGTGCCGCGCGAATGCAGCACGTCCTTCGGCGTCGAGCCGAGCGAAGGGCCCGAAGTCGAAAAATATTCGACGCCCTTGATGCTGCGCTGGATGGCGCGCTGCACCTCGGACTGGATGCGATCAGGGAGCGATGCGAAATCTAGTCCGGTGGCTGCATTCATGTCTGCTCTCCGCCCTCGGACGGCGGGCGCTTGGTGCGCGGCGGTCGCAATGCCGTATCGGAGCCCTGAGATACGCCGGAACGTGCCGCCATCTGGCTCAGCATCCACTTGATCTCACCGATCTGGCCTTCGATGGCTTGCAACCTTTCGGCAAGGCCAGTGACCTGATCGCGGCTGGGCAGGTTCATGGAGACCAGATATTTTTCCATGAGCTCGCCGAGTTGCTTCTGAGCACCTGCAGCAACTCCTCCCGCGCGGTTCATCGCCTGTGAAAACTCGGGCGACGACATGGCCTGGTTGGCGAAGGAGTTGAACCCCTTCTCCATCTCACCAACCATCTTCTGCCACATGGCGACCGGGTCATTGGTCTTGTCGGTCATCGGCGTCCTCCTGATATCGAGAGCTGCGATGCCCTTCTTTTTTCGCCATACCACACCGTTGCGAGGGAGCGGTCAACCGGCAGGTCGCGCGGTGCGGCGCACACGGCTTCTTTGCGGCGGCAAATCGTGCGATACAGCATCGATCAGCAGGAGGGAACGCGCCCGTGACCACCCATCAGCCGCCCCAGACCATCCGCGCCAACGGCATCGACATCTGCTACGAGATCTTTGGCAACGACAATGCCGAGCCGCTGCTGCTGATCATGGGGCTCGGGGCGCAGATGATCCACTGGGACGATGCGTTCTGCGAGCAGCTCGCCGTGCATGGGTTTCGCGTGATCCGCTTCGACAATCGCGACATCGGCAAGTCGAGCCATCTGACGGGCGGTAAACGCCTGACGCCACTCGAGCTGTTGAAGCTGCGCTTTCTCAGGATTCCCGTGGCCGCGACCTACAAGCTGATCGACATGGCGAAGGACACGGTCGGCCTGATGGATGCGCTCGGCATCAAGTCGGCGCATCTGGTTGGCGCCTCGATGGGCGGCATGATCGCGCAGGAGGTGACGCTGTCGTTTCCAGAGCGCGTGCGCTCGCTGACCTCGATCATGTCGACGACAGGCAATCCGCGTGTGCCGCCGCCGACACGCGAGGCCTCCGCGATGCTGATGGCGCCGCCGCCACGCAGCAAGGAGGAGTTCATCGTCCGCTTCGGCGAGACCTGGAAGGTGCTGCGCGCCGGGTCCTTTCCGGAAGAGGAAGCGCTCGACCCCGATCGTGCCGAGCGCGTCTTCGCACGCGGCCTCAATCCGGCCGGCGTCGGCCGGCAGCTCCGCGCCGTACTCGCCTCCGGCAGCCGCAAGGAGCGGCTGCGTGGCGTGAAAACACCGACGCTGGTCATTCACGGCACCGTCGATCCGCTGGTGCGGCCCGAAGGCGGCAAGGACACCGCAGAGTCGATTCCCGGCGCAAAGCTATTGATGATCGACGGCATGGGCCATGCGCTGCCGATGCGCTTCTGGCCCGACATCATCCGCGCCATCGACAAACACGCTCATGGGGCGGCGGCGCAGGCGGCGTAGACGCGACCGGTCTCCTCGCGGTGACCATGTGAGCTTCCGGTTACTCTCTTAACGCGAGCCGGGGCGAAAGCTATACAGGCCTTCCTCAATCGCAAGACAGAGGCTGCGGCCTCTCGGAGCTCACATGCATCTCATCGTCCGGTCCGTCGCAATGATTGCGGCTTCCATTCTCATGCTGTCCCTCGGCAACGGCGCTGCGCTGGCCGCCAGCGCGCAGGAAGAAGCCAACCGCGCCGCCGTACTGGCCTTCTACGAGAAGGGCCTTAACCAAAAGGACGCCGACGCCGCCCTCGCCTATGTCGGCAACCGTTATGTCCAGCACAATCCGAACGCGCCCGATGGTCCGGACGGTTTTCGCAAGTTCATCGGCTTCCTGCGCGAAAAGTTCCCGAGCTCGCACAGCGAGGTCAAGCGCTCATTCGTCGACGGCGACTTTGTCATCCTGCACGTCCACTCCGTTCGCGAGCCCGGCAGCAGGGGCCGCGCGATCGTGGATATCTTCAAGCTGGAAAACGGCAAGATCGTCGAACACTGGGACGTTGTTCAGGACATCCCGGAAAATCCGGCGAACAACAATACGATGTTCTAGAGCCGTAGCCCGGATGAAGCGCAGCGTAATCCGGGACCACTCTTTGCGGATCGACCGCCCCGGATTTCGCTTCGCTCCATCCGGGCTACAAATCGCCGCCTAGCTCCTCCTCGCGATCCAGATCACATGGCGCGCGCCGCCGCCTCGTCCGGTGGCGCGAACGTTGACTTCGTTCACATCGAAGCCGGCGCTGCCGAGGCGCTTGGTGAAGGCCGGGTTGGGTCCCGACGACCAGACGGCGAGCACGCCGCCCGGCCGCAGCGCCACCTTCGCCGCTTTCAACCCGCTCGCATTGTAGAGTGCGTTATTGCCCTTCCGGGTCAGCCCCTCCGGCCCGTTGTCGACGTCGAGCAGAATGGCGTCGAAGGCCGACCGCTGCGCGCGGATGATCCCGCCGACGTCAGTCTCCCGGATCTTCACCCTGACATCATCGAGACTGTCGCCAAAGACCTCGGCCATCGGGCCGCGCGCCCAGGCGACCACCGCCGGCACGAGCTCGGAGACCACGATCTTCGCCTTGCTCCCGAGCACAGTCAGCGCCGCGCGCAGCGTAAAGCCCATCCCGAGGCCTCCGATGAGGACAACGGGTTTTGCGACCGTCTCGATCTGCTTTGCCGCGAGAGTTGCGAGCGCGGCCTCAGAGCCCGACAGGCGATTGTTCATCAGCTCGTTGGTGCCGAGCTTGATGGAGAACTCCTTGCCGCGCCGCATCAGGCGGAGCTCTTCGTCGGAGCCGGGGATTTTGGCGGTGTCGATCTTTTCCCAGGGAATCATGGGAGAGCTTTAGCACGATCGGACGAACAATCACCCTCCCGCCCAGACGTCCAGCACATAGCGGTTCTTCGCGCCCATCTCCTCGATCCAGCGCAGAGCCGTGGCGGCATCGCTGCCGCTCTTCTCGCGATGGATCGCAACGAGCGCGGCCTTCACGTCGGGCTCCATCTTGCCGCCATCGCCGCAGACATAAATGATCGCGCCCTGCTCGATCAGCAGCCAGACCCTGTCCTTCTGCGCGGCAAGCATGTGCTGCACATAGGTCTTCGGTCCATCTGCACGCGAGAATGCCGTGAAGAGCTCGGTGATGCCGCTTGCCGCCAGCCCCTTCAGCTCCTCCGCGTAGAGAAAATCCTGGTCGGGATGGCGGCAGCCGAAGAACAGCATGGCCGGACCGAGCGCGGCGCCCTTCGCCTTGCGCGCAGCGCGCTCCTGGAGGAAGCCGCGGAACGGCGCCAGTCCGGTGCCCGGGCCGATCATGATGATCGGCACGGATGACTCATCGGGGAGCCGGAAGCCGGCCTTGGTCTCGCGCACGGTGGCATAGATCGCATCGCCCGCACGCCGGTTGGAGAGATAATTCGAGCAGATGCCTTTGTAGACACCGCGCCCGGAGGCGGCCGGCCCTTCGACCACGCCGACCGTGACGCTGCATCGCGCCGGGTCGACCGACGGCGACGACGAGATCGAGTAATAACGCGGCGCCAGCAGCGAGAGCATTTCCAGATAAGCGTGGAACGGCAGTTCGCAGGCCGGATATTCGAGCAACATGTCGAACACCGATTTGCGCCTGGCCAGAATCTCGGTGCGATAACGCTCGAGCGGCTCGGCCTCCTCGCCAACGAAGGCCAGCAGCTTAGGCTTGGTGACCGGGCAGCGGGTGTGCTCGGCCATGATCTGGATCTGCTTCCGTGTCGCCACCTGCTGCAGCTCGACGAACTCGCTGAGCAGGCGTCCGACCGAGACGGCATTGCCGACCGGCAGCTGCGCGCGGCGGCCTTCGGCGACCTGAAGCCTGATCTGGTCCGCCGGCAGGAAGCCGAAGCGACGGGCAACCGAATCCACCAGCGTCGGATCATTGCGCGGGACCACACTCAGATGATCGCCGACGCGGTAGGTGATGTTGGACGGCAGCTGCACCTCGATATGGCGCGTCGAACGCTCGGACGGATTGGCGCCGGACTTGTTCTGAAGCTCGTCATTGACCAGCACCTTCATCGCGACAGCACCGCCCTGGGCCACGATGGTGTTGACGGCGGTTACTGCGACAGGCTCGATCGCATAGAGCGGATCGTCCTCCGCGGTGCGGGTGAAATTCCAGTCGATGCCGAATTCCTTGGTGGCAACCTGCGCGGCCGCAGGGAACCATTTCTGGAACTGGCCGTCGAGATCGCTGCGCGCATCGCCTTCGCCGCGCGGATAGACTGCGCGCGCACCATGCTTCGACAATTGCTCGTCGATGAAGCGCGGCACCGATTGATAGGTTGCCGCCCAATCGCTGTTGCCGCAGCCGAACACGGCGTAGCGCACATTGGCAAAGGCATCCATCGGCAGATCGTCGCCGAGCCATTTGACGAACTGCGTCGCGTTGTCAGGCGGCGCACCGTTATAGGAGGCGCAGATGATCAGCACGCCGCCCTCCTGCGGCAGCTTGCCGACGTAATCGTCGAGCGGCCCGAGATGCACGGCAAAGCCGTTGATCTCGGCAAGATCGGCCATGCGCGTCGCCAGCTCCTCGGCCGTGCCGAGATTGGAGCCGTAAAGCACCAGCATCGGCGTGTTGTGGCCGGGCCGCGCCGTCGGCTGACGCGGTGCTCTCGGCGCTGAAACCGCAGCCGCGATGGGCCCGCCATAAGCGCCGCGCTCGCGATCGGCGCGCGGACGTACCTTGATCTTGAAGCCTTCCGGCTTCATCGTCAGCGTTTCCTTCAGATGCATCTGATAGCGCTGGTGATCGATCAGCTTGAAGCGCTGGAGGATCATGCCGAGCGCGAGCGCGGCCTCGTGCATGGCGAAGCCGCGTCCGATGCAGGCGCGCTGGCCGTTGCCGAACGGCTTCCAGGCATTGATCGGCCGCTTGGCCTCCGCCTCGCGGCTGAAATTCTCGGGATCGAAGGCGTCTGGATTCGGGCCCCAGACCGAGGGATCGCGATGCAGCGCCGTCACCAGGATGGTGATGAAGGTGCCCTTCCTGAGCCTGTACTGGCCGCCGCCGATGGTCTCGTCGTTCAGCGGCGAGATGCCATAGGCCGGCGCCGGCGGCCACAGCCGCAGAGCTTCCTTGAGGATCTGCGTGATGTAGGTGAGCTGCGTCACCTGCTGGTAGGTCGGCTTGGCATTGACGTCGGGGCCGAAAACGCGGTCGACCTCGTCGTAGGCCTTCTTGAGAATGTCCGGGTGCTTGAGCAGGGCGTAGAGCGTGTAGGACAGCAGGCCGCTGGTGGTCTCGTGCCCCGCGATCAGGAACGTGTTGATCTGGTAGCGGATGTTGATGTCGTCAAGCTGCTCGCCGGTCGAACGGTCGACGCCGGTCATCATCGCGGCGAGCATGTCCTTCTTGTCGTCGATCCCTTCGGCGCTCTTGCGGCGCTCGGCGATGATCTCGTCGACCATCTTGTTCATGAAGGCGACGTCTTCGGCGAGCGTCTTCCGGCGCTTCTGCATCCAGAGCTGCTCGAACGGCAGGCCGCGCGTCATCATGATGGTTTCGAGCGAGCGCACCAGCGACTCGACGAAGGGATGATAGTCGCGCCGATAGAAGGAATTGAAGCGGTACTCGAAGCCGCACAGGCCGATCGTGTCCAGCGTCAGCGCGGTCATGTCATGGACGACGTCGATCTCGTCGTCGGCGTTGAGCCGTTCCCATTTGTTGACGAGCTGCTCGGCGATATCGACCATGCTCGGGTGATAGGACTGCATGGCGCGATTGCCGAACGGCTGCAGCAGGATGTTGTGTGCCTTGCTCCAGTTCGGCTCGCGGGTGTCGGCCGTGAAAAGGCCGTCGCCGCCGACCGCGCGCACGCGGCGCAACGCACCGCGCACCGTCTTGTCGAAGCGCTTCTCGTCGGAGAGCTCGTCGACGAGATCGTGGCCGGAGACGACGACGATCGGCGAGCCCATCATGTCGAGCCAGAAGATCGGCCCGAGCTCCTTGGCAAGCCGGGTCAGGTGCTGCACCGGCGCGGCCGAATCCAGCGACAGCATGTTGCCGACCACCGGCTTGGTCGGCGGCTGCGGAATCGGGTCCAGACGGTTCTTGGATGACATCGAAATGTAGTCCCCCTGCCTCAATGTCGTCATTGCGAGCGAAGCGAAGCAATCCAGAATATATCCGCGGAGGCAGTCTGGATTGCTTCGTCGCTTCGCTCCTCGCAACGACGAGCGCTAGCCAAACCGCCTTCTACGCCATTCGATCAGCTTGGCGCTGACCTCTTCCGGCTTCTCCTGCTGCGTCCAATGGCCGCTGTCGCGGACCAGATATTTTTCGAGATCGGGAATCAGCTTGTCCATGCCGTCGGCGGAAGACGGCGGCAACACCGCGTCGTTCTCGGCCATGATCATCAGCGACGGCACGCGCACCGTATGATCGAGCCCTTCGGCGCGCGTCCAGTTGCGCGACATGTTGCGGTACCAGTTGATGCCGCCGGTGAAGCCCGTTCTGGTGAAATTGTCGACGAACACCTTTTTCTCTTCCGGCGACAGGATCGGCGTGCGCGGATCGTGCTTCGCGTCGTAAGCCGCAATCATCTGCGGAAACGCCAGATTGACCCGCGGCGAGGCGCCCACGCCGGCAATCACTTCCTCTGCCGGCGCATCGGGCGGGCGTGGCGCCGGCTTGCGCATGAACGCATCGAATGTCTGCTCGACGCGATTGCCGAAGATCCGGTCGGGTTCGCGCGCCGGATCCTGGAACTGCACGATGTACATCTTGTCGCCGAAGCGAGCGCGCAGAAGCTCGATCGGATCGGCCCAGGCACGGTTGGTATGAGGCGTGTTGATGCCGACCACCCCCGCAACCCGGTCGATGTGCCGCAGCGGCATCTGCCAGACGATGAAGCCGCCCCAGTCGTGACCGACGAAGATGGCCTTGTCGATCTGGAGATGATCGAGGAGCCCAACGAGGTCGTCGGTCAGATGTTCGATGTCGTAGGCCTCGACCGGCTCGGGCCGGTCGGTCGCGCCATAGCCGCGCTGGTCCGGCGCGATCACCCGGATGCCGGCCTCGCTCAGCGCCTTGATCTGGTGACGCCAGGAGAAGGCGAGTTCCGGCCAACCGTGGCACAGCACCATCGGCGGCTTGTCGCTGACCGGGCCCGCCTCGTAGTAGCCCATGCGGATTCCGTTCGTCTGCACGAACTTGAGCGGTGGCATCTCAATCATCGCAATATTCCTACTCTGCGGCGCCCTTGACGTCGGCCGCCGGCGGCGCGTAGGCCGCCTCCAGCGCGGCGAACTCCTCCGGCAGCATGTCGCACATCACCTGCACGTGCGGAATGATGTTGGCGCCGACGATGAAGCCGAAGTCGAGCTGGTCGCGATAGCTCTGCACGGTGATGTTGAGCGCCTGCCCATGCGTCGAGATCGACACCGGGAAGATGTGCAACAGCTCCGCGCCGGCGGCATAGAGCGTCTGCCGCGGCCCCGGCACGTTGGACACCGTGATGTTGGCCGCCGGCGGCAGCACATCCGACAGGTTCGAGCGGCTGTAGAGCAGCGCCAAAACCTGCACCATCATCGGCGCACCCAGCATCGAGATGTTGGAAATCTGCGGCATCAGGGCCCGCAACGGATGCGACATCTCCTTGGACTTGGTCGACTGCGCGATGATCGCCTCCAGCCGCGCCTTGGGATCGTCGATATTGGTCGCGATCGAGCAGATCATGCCGAACACCTGGTTGTTGGCCTCGGTGTTGCCTTCCTCGCGCAGCGAGATCGGCACGGCGGCGGTCAGCGATTTCGCCGGCAACGTGCCATATTGCTGGAGGTAGCGCCGGACCACGCCGGAGGCGAGCGCCAGCACCACGTCGTTGAGCTTGCCGCCGGCCTGCTTGGCGAGCGCCTTCGAACGCGACAGCGAGATCGAGACGCCGGCAAAGCTGCGTTCCGAGGAAATCGTCTTGTTCAGCATGGTCGGCGGCGACACCATGCTGGCGAGGCTTTCCCGGGATTTCGGATCGGAGATCTTGCCGAGCACGTCGGAGACGCTCTTGACCATGGTCGGGATGTTGCCGGCGAAGCGCACCGCACTCTCGATCTGGTACATCGCATTGTCGAACAGGATCGAGCCGATGTCGCTCTTGCCCGTGCGCGGCAGTTGCAGGTTCTTCGCGGCGGCCGAGGCATCGAGCGGCTGGGTGAAGAGCTGCTGATAGGAATCGAGCAGGTTGGCGGCGATGTCGCGCGGCTCCTGTCCGGGCTTGCTGCCCGCCGTCGGCGGATCGACCTTCCGGGGGGTGGGCGAGATATCGTAGATCATGTTGGTCAGCGCCGCCCCGGCGCCGCCGTCGATGGCGGCGTGGTGCATCTTGGAATAGAGCCCGACCTCGTTGTCCTTCATGCCCTCGAACACGTAGAACTCCCAGAGCGGCCGGGCGCGGTTCAAGAGCTTGGCGTGCATCCAGCCGACGATGCGTTCGAGCGTGGCGCGGTCGCGCGGCTGCGGCAGGCTGGCGCGGAAGATGTGGCGGTCGATGTCGAACTGGTCGTCCTCGACCCAGGAGGGATGATCGATATCGAGCGGCGCCTTCTCCAGCCGCGCCTTCAGGATCGGCGCGATGTGCAAGCGCGAGACGATCATCGCCTTGAAGTCTTCGAAGAAGTCGCCCTTGTAGTCGTCAGGCAGGCGAAAGATCGCCATGCTGCCGACATGCATCGGCATCTCCGGCGTTTCCAGATAGAGAAATGATGCGTCCAGCGACGACAGCTTCTTACCGTCAGCCATAGTTCCCTCCGCTCGTTTTGACGGGCGCCTTTGCCGGCGCTTCTCGTCAGGCCGATACTGCCCGTTCCGGCGGGGCATATGCAATGGCAAACGGCCCTGCCCGGTCGAACGGCCAGAACTCCCCCTCCGGTTGGGCCAGGCGGTCCGCCACGGCCCACAGCGCCGCGGGGTTCACGCCGAGCCCGATATGGCTCGCCAGGTGCACCTCGATGTTCTCGGCGCGGTCGGAGGGACGCAACAAACAGGTTCGCCAGTTCACGATACCGTCGGCGCGCGAATAGATCGACGTCGCCGGCACCGGCAGATCGCCGGCGATCGCCTCGCGCAGTTCGGCGAAATCCTCGACACGCTCGCCGGTCAGCGCTTCGTACAGCCGCGTGGCGTTGGTCGCCCGCACGTCGTCGGCAAACGGGCTGCCGAGCGTGACGACGTAGCGGACCATCTCGGGCGCCTGGAGCGCGAGATCGCGGGCATAGACGCCGCCGAGACTCCAACCGACCAGGCTGACCTTGCGTCCGCTCGTGGCGTGGATTTCGGCAAGGCGCGCGCGCAGGGCTTCCCTCATCCGTTCCAGCCCACCGAGATTGCGCCCCATCCGCCAGGCATGCGCCTCATAGCCGAGCTCGCTGAGATAGCGCCGCATCGGTGCCATCGAGAGATCGCTGGCAAGAAAGCCCGGCAGTGCCAGCACCGGATGGCCGTCGCCCCTGGGCGCGCGCATCAGGAGCGGCGACAGCATTACGCTGGCGTTGAATTCGAAAAGTCCACGGGCTTCGGCCAGCAGCAGGCCGAGGCTCGGCGGACGAAGCCGGCCCGACCCCTGCGGCTCGTCCGGCCCGGGCGACATTTATTTCTTCTTGTCGCTGCTGCGCGGGCTGCCGAGACCGGCCATGGTGACGAACATGTCCTGAAACCGCTCGGCGATCTTGGGATCGAAGGTGAACCAGCTCTGGATCAGCGATTCCGGCGAGACCTTGTCGATGTTGGACATCATCTGCTGTTGCAACTTGTCCATCACGGCGGTCTGCATCGGCATCACGTCGGGTAGTCCGAAGAACTGGCGGGCTTCAAGGGGGGTGCAGTCAATTTCGATGTTAACTTTCATGTCCCCTCCAGATGAGATTCGAGCGGCCTGTCGCAGTATCGCCGCGAGACGGTGTGCAACGCAAGCGACCTGAGGCTGGCGGCCGGCCTTGCTTCCGCGATCGGCGGATATGGTCAATGAAATCGCGCCCGCCATGAGCCCGCTTCCTCGGCGCCCGGCGGGGCACGAGGGCCCCGCGGCCGGGGACTTCACCGATCGAAAGTCGAATATCGCCCGCGAACCCCTCGCCGCCAGATTGTCGGCCAGCATTGCTGCACAGCGGCGCAACTTGGCGCGTTCCTTGCTGGAATGGCGCTTGCACGGGTCGTGAACTCTGGGCAACATGGATTGGGACGCCCGCCGAACAATCAAAAATCACGGCGCGGCAGAGTGGAGAGGGTCAAGAATGTCAGTCGGTCGAACTCTGTTTGCGGCGACGCTCGCCGGTACGCTTGCGTTGGCGGTCTCGCCGGCGTCGAGCCAGACGCTACGTTATGCCAACCAGGGTGACCTGAAGTCGCTCGATCCCTATACGCTCAACGAGAGCACCACCCACGCCCATCTCGGTCACGTCTATCAAGGCCTCACCGCGCGCGACAAGGACCTCAAGATCATTCCGGCGCTGGCGGAAAGCTGGGAAACCCCGGAGCCGACCCGCTGGCGCTTCCATTTGCGCAAAGGCGTGAAATTCCACAACGGCGATCCCTTCACCGCCGACGACGTGCTGTTCTCGGCCGATCGCGTCCGCAAGAAGGGGTCCAACATGCAGACCCGCCTTGCTCCGGACGTCAAGGTGATCAAGGTCGACGACTACACCGTCGATTTCGTCCTGCCCTCGCCCAATCCCATCCTGCATAACGCGTGGGATGTCTGGTACATCATGGACAAGAAATGGGCCGAGGAGAACAACGTCGTCGACCCGACGCCGGTGGCGGCGACCACGCCGAGCTACGCCTCGCTCCACGAGAACGGCACCGGTCCCTTCGTCATCGAGAGCCACCAGCCCGGCGTGAAGACGGTGTTCAAGGCCAACCCCAATTACTGGGGCAAGGTCGAAGGTAACCTGAAGGAGATCATCTTCACCCCGATCGCCTCCGACGCCACCCGCGTCGCCGCGCTGCTGTCGGGCGAAGTCGACGTCATTGAGCCGGTGCCGATCCAGGACATCTCCCGCGTCGATTCGAGCCCGAACGCCCAGGTGCTGAAGGGGGCGGAGCTGCGCACCATCTTCATCGGCTTCGATCAAGTCCGCGACGAGTTGCTCTACTCCAGCATCAAGGGCAAGAACCCATTCAAGGACATCCGCGTCCGCGAGGCCTTCTACAAGGCGATCGACATCGAGCTGATCAAGACGCGCGTGATGCGCGGGCTGTCGACGCCGTCGGCGTTGATGATCGCTCCGGAATTGTTCCTGCTGTCCAAGGAGTTCACCCGGCCGAAATTCGACCCTGAAGGCGCCAAGAAGCTCCTGACCGAGGCCGGCTACCCCGACGGCTTCGAGGTCACCATGGATTGCCCGAACGATCGCTACGTCAACGACGCCGCGATCTGCCAGGCCGTCGTCGGCATGCTCGCCCGCATCGGCGTCAAGATCAATCTGCTGGCGCAGCCCAAGGCGCAATACTTCGCCAAGGTGTTGAAGCAAGGCGGCTACCAGACCTCGTTCTACATGCTGGGCTGGACGCCGAGCACGATGGATTCCCACAACGTGCTCTTTGACATCATGGGCTGCCGCGACGATGCCAAATCCTCGCGCGGCGAAGCCAATCTCGGCGGTTACTGCAACAAGGAGTTCGACGCCATCACCGACAAGGTGCTGGTCGAAACCGACACCGCCGAGCGCAACCAGCTGATCAAGCAGGCCTACGAAATCGGCAACAAGGACTGGTCCTACATCCCGCTGCACCAGCAGGCGCTGGCTTGGGGCGTATCAAAGAAGGTCAACCTGCCGCAGCGCGCCGACAATCTGGTCATGTTCCACTGGGCGACCAAGAAGGAATAGCGACAGTTGAACACGAGGTCCCGGCAGCGTCAGGCTTCCGGGACCTTTCCTTTTCCGGCTGACAAAGACGTCAGCCAAACGCACACCCAAGGATAGTGGAAGGCATGCTCGCTTTCACTCTTCGCCGCGCCCTTCAGGCCATCGGCGTCATGTTCGCCGTCGGCATCATCGCGTTCTCGATGTTCCGCTTCGCCGGCGACCCGGTCAACCAGATCGTCTCGATCGATACGTCGGCGGCCGAACGCGAAGCCGTGCGCAAATCGCTCGGCCTCGATGATCCCGTGCCGGTGCAGTTCGTCCGCTATTTCGGCAACGCCGCGCAGTTCAAATTCGGCGTCTCCTATCAGTTCCGCCAGCCGGTCTCTACGCTGTTGATGGAGCGCATGCCCGCGACGCTGGAACTGGCGATCTGCGCGACCGTATTCGCAATGGTGTTCGGCATCCTGATGGGCGTCTATTCGGCGCTCAAACGCGACACCGTGCTCGCCAAATTATTCCAGGCGGTTTCGCTGATCGGCATCTCGTTGCCGACTTTCCTGATCGGCATTCTCCTGATCTATCTGTTCGCGGTGACATTGGGCTGGTTGCCCTCGTTCGGTCGCGGCGAGGTGGTCAAGCTCGGCTGGTGGACGACGGGGCTGCTCACGCTGTCGGGCCTGAAGGCGCTGATCATGCCCTCGATCACGCTCGGCCTGTTCCAGATGACCCTGATCATGCGGCTGGTGCGCGCCGAAATGCTGGAAGTGCTTCGAACCGACTATATTCGCTTCGCTCGCGCCCGCGGGCTGACCACCCGTGCCATCCATTTCGGCCACGCGCTGAAGAACACGCTCATTCCCGTCATCACGGTGGCCGGACTGCAGTTTGGCTCGGTTATTGCATTTTCGATCATCACCGAAACCGTATTCCAATGGCCCGGCATGGGACTTCTGTTCGTGCAGGCCGTGCAAAACGTCGATATCCCGATTATGGCCGCCTACCTGCTGATGGTCTCTCTGATTTTCGTCACCATCAATCTGGTGGTCGACATCCTCTACACCGTGGTCGATCCGCGCCTGCGCTCGACCATCGGCCGCGCCGCATGAGGCAGCCTTCATGTCCGACGTAGTCGCCTCAAATTCCGACAAGCCGAGCACGCTGCCGACGCATGCCGCCCGGAGCTGGCTCAGCCGCGCGCTCGACAGCGACATCTTCTATTCGTTCCGCCGCTCCAAGCTGACCATGGTGGCGGCGGCCATTACCGTGCTGTTCTTCCTGCTCGCGATCTTTGCATCCGCGCTCGCGGTGCAGAACCCGTTCGATCCGGCGCAGCTGCAATTGATGAACTCGCGGATCTCACCGCTCTGGACCGCCGACGGCCAGAGCCCGTTCCTGCTCGGCACCGACGAGCAGGGCCGCGACGTGTTCTCCGCCATCCTGTATGGCTTGCGCATCTCGCTCGCCGTCGGTGTCGCCGGCGTGGTCTTCGCCGGCGCGCTCGGAATCGCGCTCGGCCTGACCGCCGGCTATTTCGGGGGCGCGGTCGACGGCGTGATCATGCGGATCGCCGACGTGCAGCTCACGTTCCCCGCCATTCTGATCGCGCTGCTGGTCAACGGCATCGCGAAATCGATCCTCGGCAACCGGCTGGATGCCAACAGCATGCTGGTGGTGCTGGTCATCTCGATCGGGCTTAGTTTCTGGGTCGGATATGCCCGGACCGTGCGCGGTTCCGTGATGGTCGAGAAGAACAAGGACTACGTGGCCGCAGCGCAGCTGATCGGCCTGCCCGCACCAAAAATCATGCTGCGGCACGTGCTGCCCAACACGATGGGACCGATCCTGGTCATTGCCACCATCAACCTCGCGCTTGCCATCATCACCGAGGCGACCCTGTCCTTCCTCGGTGTCGGCCTGCCCGACACCATGCCGTCGCTCGGGACGCTGATCCGCATCGGCAACAACTATCTGTTCGCGGGCGAATGGTGGATCGTCGCCTTCCCCGGGCTTGCGCTCGCCGCGCTGATCCTGTCGATCAACCTGCTCGGCGACTGGCTGCGCGACGCGCTCAACCCGAAACTTCGATGAGCAAGACTCGATGAGCAAAGCTTCGATGAAATCGCCTCGCCCATGACCGAACCCGTTCTCTCCGTGCGCAATCTTCAGGTCGAGTTCGCCTCCCGCCGCGGCACGCTGCGCGCGATCGACGGCGTCTCCTTCGACATCGCCAAGGGCGAGGTGCTCGGCGTGGTCGGCGAATCCGGCGCCGGCAAGTCCGTCACCGGCCTGGCGGTGATCGGCCTGATCGATCCGCCCGGCCGCATCGCCGGCGGTGAGATTCGTCTCGCCGGCCAGCGCATCGACAATTTGCCCGCCGAGCAGATACGCCGCATCCGGGGAAAACGGATCGGCATGATCTTCCAGGATCCCCTCACCTCGCTCAATCCGCTGTACCGCGTCGGCGACCAGATCATCGAGACGATCAAAACCCACCTGAACCTGTCCGAGGCGGCCGCCCGCCGCCGCGCCATCGACCTGCTCGCCGAGGTCGGTATTCCCGCGCCGGAAAAGCGCATCGACGGCTATCCCCACGAATTCTCCGGCGGCATGCGCCAGCGCGTTGTGATTGCGCTGGCGATCTGCGCCGAGCCCGAACTGATCATCGCGGACGAGCCGACCACCGCGCTCGATGTCTCCGTGCAGGC
>NZ_JBVVPO010000039.1:73542-88709 GCF_055811795.1 Bradyrhizobium sp. MI1.7 | reverse complement strand
GCGAGGCGGCGATCGCGCAAAAGCTCGGCGCGGATCAGTCGCTGATCGGCGTGGTGCGGCGGGTCAGCCGCACCGAATACACGCTCGGCTTCCAGGTCCGCGATGCCAGGACCGGTGCGGTGCTGTCACGTGGCGACAGCGGCTTGCGCATGGGCGCCGACTATTCGTGGAAACGGGGCGCGGTCCGGCTGGTCAGCGATAAGCTGATCGGGAGCCAGTAACCGCGATACTCGCCCTAGAACGTCAGCTGCACCTTCATCGATTGCGAGCGGTCGCTGGCGAGTTCGAACGCGGCGACCGCGTTCTCGAACGGCATGGTGGCCGTGATCAGCGGTTTCACGTCGATCAGCCCTTCGCCCATCAGCCGCACCGCGAGCTCGAATTCGGGGTCGAAGCGGAAGGTGCCGCGGAGCTGCAATTCCTTGGCGACGATGGAGTTGATCGGCAGCGTCATCTCGCCGCCGAGACCGAGCTGCACCAGCGTCGCGCCGGGCCTGAGCACGTCGAGCGCGGTGCGAAGCGCGGCCTGGTTGCCGGAGGCCTCGAACAGGGTGTCGAACACGCCCTTGCCGGCGCGCCAGGGATCGAGCGCTGCGGCATCGGTCGCGACATTGATGACGTGGGTGGCGCCGAGCTTTCTTGCGACCGCGAGCGGTGCGTCGGCGACATCGGTCACTACGATCTCGGACGCGCCGCCGAAGCGCGAGACCAGGATCATCAGCGCACCGATCGGCCCGCAACCCGTGATCAGCACGCGCTTGCCGAGGAGGGGGCCGGCCTGCTTGCCGGCATGCAGGCACACCGCGAGCGGCTCGGCCACCGCAGCTTCCGCCAGTGTCAGCTTGTCCGCGATCGGCACCGCCTGCGCGGCATCGACCGTGATGAATTCACGGAAACCGCCTTGGACATGGGGAAAACGCATCGCGCTGCCGAGGAAGCGCATGTCGAGGCACTGGTTGCGCATGCCTTCCTGGCAATGCAGGCACTGGCCGCACGGTCTGCTCGGATTGACGGCGACGCGCGCGCCCGGCTTCACATTGGTGACGCCGTCACCGACGGCAGCGACCACGCCCGCGATCTCATGGCCCAGCGCCATCGGCTGCTGGATGCGCACGACGCCGAAACCGCCGTGATGATAGTAGTGCAGATCGGAGCCGCAGATGCCGCCGTTCGCAATCTTGACGCGGACTTCGCCCGGGGCGGGGGCTGGATCGGGATAGCTGTCGATCCGCAGGTCTTTCGGGGCGTGGATGACGACGGCGCGCATGGTCTCGTTCCCTTGGCTTTCGCGATTACATCGCGGCGATCATGCCGCCATCGACATAGATGATCTGTCCGTTGACGTAGGTCGAAGCGTCCGACGCCAGGAAGATCGCCGCGCCCACCAGCTCGTCCGGCCTGCCCCAGCGCTTGGAGGGGATGCGGCCCATCAGCCAGTTGTTGAAGTCGGTGTTGTTGACCAGCGCCTCGTTCATGTCGGTCAGCATGTAGCCGGGGCCGATCGCATTGGCCTGGATGCCGTGCTGGGCCCATTCCACCGCCATCGAGCGGGTCAGGTTCTTGATGCCGCCCTTGGCCGCGGTGTAGGGCGCGATGGTGGGACGCGCGAGCTCGCTGCCGAGCGAGCCGATATTGATGATCTTGCCGTGCTTGCGCGGGATCATGCGCTTGCCGGCCTCGCGGCCGATCACGAAGGCGCTGGTGAGGTCAGTCTCGATCACCTTGCGCCATTCGTCGGTGGTGAACTCGACCAGCGGCTTGCGGTGCTGGATGCCGGCATTGTTCACGAGAATGTCGACCGCGAGCCCTTCGCGGTCGAAGCGCTCGAAGGCCGCGACGATCGCGGGCTCATCGGTGACGTTGAACGCGGCGCCCTCGGCCTGATGACCGGCGGCGCGAAACTCGGCGACGGCCTGCTCGACGCGCTTGGGGTCGACGCCGTTGATGATGATCTTGGCGCCGGCCTTGGCCATGCCCTCGGCAATGGCGCGGCCGAGCCCGCGGGAGGAGCCGGTCACGAGCGCGGTGCGACCGGAAAGGTCGAAGAGGGCGGTGCTCATCTCAAGAAATCCTCAGACGTTGGAGCGACGCACGGTCAGATCGGAGCGGTCGAATACGGCGGGCAGAAGGTCGACGCCGAGGCCGGGTCCTTCCATCGGATAGACAAAGCCGTCCTTGATCGTCGGCATCGTGGTGACGAGCTCATTGTACCAGCCCCTGTAGAAGGCGCGTACCGATTCCTGGATCAGCGTGTTGGGCTGGCTGAACGACATGTGGATGGCGGCGATGAAGCCGATCGGGCCGATGCAGTCATGCGGCGCAAACGGGCGGTGATAGGTCTCGGCCATCGCCGCGATCTTGCGGCCTTCGGTCAAGCCACCGGTCCAGCACAGATCCGCCATCACCACATGCATGGCGTCGCGGTCGAGCATGTCCTTGTAGGGAAAGCGCGAGCCCAGCGTCTCGCTGGCGCAGACCCAGACGTCGGTCGAGCGGGCATATTCGGCCAGCGCCTGCGGCGAGTTCATCCGGATCGGGTCTTCGTACCAGGTCGGCTTGTAGGGCTCGAGCGCGCGCGCGATCTGCTTGGCGGTCGGCAGGTTCCAGAGCGAGTGGAGCTCGACCATGATCTCCATCTTGTCGCCGACGGCCTTGCGGATCTTCTCGAACGGTTCGATCGCCCGCTTCATCTGGGCTGCGGTGATGTAGAGCCCCTTGTTCTCCTGTGCCGCCGGGTCGAACGGCCAGATCTTCATCGCGGAGATGCCGCTCTCCAGCAGGCTTTCGGCCAGCGCGTCGGCGTGGTGCATGAAGCCGTCGAGGTCTTCGTAGGGGCCTTTGGAGGCGCCGAGATTCCAGTTGGCGACGGGGCTGATATTGGTGGAGCGGACATATTGAGTGCCGGCGCAGGTGTTGTAGATGCGCTGCTTGTCGCGGCAGAGGCCGCCGAGCATCTGGTGCACAGGCTGATTGCAGACCTTGCCGAACAAATCCCATAGCGCGATGTCGATTGCGGACGCCGCGCGGTATTCGACGCCGGTCGAGGATTGCGCCATCGGCAGGTTCAGCATGTCGCGGTGGATCGCCTCGATGTGCAGCGGATTGCGGCCGAGCAGGCGGCCGGCAAAGGTGTCGTGGATCTGCGCTTCGACCGCGCCCGCGCCATAGAAGGTTTCGCCGAGACCGATCATGCCCGTGTCGGTGTGAACGCGCACCCAGATGACGTTGGAAAATTCCTCGGTGCGCAGCGTCTCGATTGACGTGATCTTCACGGCAACAATCCTCCCATCACAGACGCCTCGCGCCTGACGTCTCATTTCGCACTGCAACATGTTGCAGGTCGCGCGAACGTCTTACGCCTGCTTGTAATATATCACAACATGTTTTAAGGGTCCCACAACTAAGGCGCCACCCAGCAATGAGAGCGCGGTTGACAGGAGGACGACATGGCACGGCGCAAGCGCGCGCTCGAGGTGGTGAGAAACGAGGACGACGGCGAGGGCAAGCCCTCCCGGCGCAACCGGCTCAACTTCTTCGAGCTGGCTTACCAGAGGATCGAAGAGCTGCTCGTCCACTGCGAGCTTAAGCCCGGACAATTCATGACGATGCTGGAATTGCAGCACATCACCGGGTTCGGGCGCACACCAGTGCATCACGCCGTCAATCGTCTCTCCGCCGACACGCTCATCATCATCCGTCCGCGCCACGGCCTGCACATCGCGCCGATCGATCTTGCGCGCGAGCGGATGCTGCTGGCCTTGCGCCGCGACATGGAGCGCTTTGTCGTGCGGCTCGCGGCCGATCGCGCCAGCCTGTCGCATCGCAATCAGGCGCTGCACATCGAGCGTCTGCTGCGCGAACGCCGCGCCACCCTGACCCTCGACGAATTCAACAGCATCGATCGCCGCATCGACGCGCTGGTGCTGGAAGCCGCCGGCGAGCCCTTCCTGGTGCACACGCTGCGGCCGTTGCACACGCTGTACCGCCGCATCGGCTACATCCACCATCGCTTCATGCCGGGACAGGCCGAACTGTCGGGCACGATCGATCGCCACCTCGCCATTCTCGTTGCGGTCGCCGGCCGCCATGTCGAGGACGCCGTGAAGGCGAGCGATGCGTTGATCGACTACATGGACCACATGTTCACGGGCATGGAGGCGGGGATCGATCCGCGCCTGCTCGATTGCAGTATCGAGCCGCTGCTCGGCGCGTAGAGAGTTTTGAAGAGAGGACCAAACATGCAGACAATGGCCATGCCACAACCGACCGCGAGCGAAGCCGCGGTCCGCTACCTCATCACGAACTACAGTCCCAAGGGCAACAAGGTCGGCTGGCTGATGATGGCCTCGATCCTGGTCGAAGCCTGGGATCTCTATTCGATCGCCTTCGTGCTGATCTTCATCAAGGAGCAGTACAATCCCGATCCGCTGATGCTCGGTCTCGCTGCAGCCGGCACGCAGGGCGGCGCCTTGATCGGCGCGCTGCTCGGCGGCTGGCTCTCCGACAAGATCGGCCGCCGCGTCATGTTCCTGGTGACGATGGTGCTGTTCATCGTGCTCGCGCTGGCGCAGGCCTTCGTGCCGAACGTGACCTGGCTCATCGTGATCCGCTTCCTGCTCGGCATTCCGCTCGGCTCGGATATTTCGACCGGCTACACCTACATCATGGAATCCATGGCCAAGGGTGAGCGCGAGGTCATGGGCAATCGCTGGCAATTCATGTTCGCCGTCGGTGAAGTTCTCACCATCGGTGTCATCGTGATCTTCCTGCTGATCGACATGCAGCACGAGATGCTGTGGCGCGTGACGCTCGGTCTCGGCGCGGTGCCGGCGCTGATCATCCTGATCATGCGTCACGACGTGCCGGAGACGGCGGTGTGGCTGGTGCAGAAGGGACGTTACCGCGAGGCCAAGAAGGTCGCGCGCGAGATGTTCAACGACAATCTCGACATGTTGCCGGACCAGGACGTGAAGGTGCCGAAGGTCAGCACACGTGCCTTCATCGCCGACCTCAGGAAGGACCCGATCCGCTGGCGCGCCACGATCTACGGCTGGATCGCCTGTTTCGCGCAAGGCAGCGAGTTCTCGACCTTCGCATTCTATCTGCCGGTGCTGTTCGTGATGGTCGGCGTGTCGAGCGTGCTCGGCATCAACCTGGTGACGATGGCGCTCTTCTCCTTCGCGGCCCTGTCCGGCTGGGTCGGTCCGCTGCTGACGCCGAAGATCGGCCACCGCGGCATCTCGATCGCCGGCTTCAGCATCGTGCTGGCTTCGCTGCTGGTCGCTGCCTTCGCGCTCTACACCGACAACAAGATCCTGCTGCCGTTCGCAGCGGCCGCCATGTTGTGGGGCCATTATTGGGACGCGTCGAACTGCATGACGATCCCGACCATGGTTGCGAAGCCCAAGTATCGCGGCACGGCCAGCGGCTTCGCCTACATGTTCGTGAAGTTGCCGTCGTTCCTGGCGATCTTCCTGTTCCCGACGGTGTTCGCCGCGATCGGCCAGGCGAATGCCACGCTGATGGTCGCGATCTTCCCGCTGATCGGATTGCTCGCCGCAATCTTCATCCTGCCGGAAGTCTACGGCTACGAGAACGACTAACGCGTTGCCCGGTCGCGGCCTTGTGGCCGCGATCGGGCTTTTCCCGCTACGGGCTCAGGGAGACGGGATTGATCCCGGACCCATGGCCGAGCAGGCCGATCGCCTGAAGCTGGGCGCTGTGGAGGTCGATCTCCACGATCGCGAACAGGGTCAGCAGCACCACGACCGAGACGACGAGCAGGGGGTGGAATGTCCCGCCTCCTTGTTCCGGCGCGGTGAAGCTCCGAAACGACCGACGCAGGGAAAAACTCTGCGGCAATGCCTTTGACTGAATCTGCATGATGGACCTCCGTGCCGCGCCGTATGAGACTGCGCGACGCGAAGAAGCATAGGTCCGGCTTTGGCGGCGACATTGATGCGCCGCAAATTGCGCGCGATTACCAGATCGCAGCCGCAAGCGCTGCGATCAAGGCGGGGGGCGTCACCAGCAGGCCCAGCTTGAGGAACGGCCAGGCGCCGACCTCGATTTTTTCGCGGCGAAGCGCAACCAGCCACAGGATGGTCGCGAGCGAACCGGTGATCGAGAAATTCGGTCCCAGGTCGACGCCGATCAGGATGGCGCTGACGACCGAGGTGGGCAGGTGATCGGCGGCCACGATCGACCCGGCGACGAGGCCGACCGGCAGGTTATTGGCAATATTGGTGGCGATGGCGGTGGCGATCCCAACGCTCCAGCCGGCCCCGGGTACGGACTGCGCGACGGCCTCGTGCAGAAGTGCGCTGAGATGGCCGATCACGCCAGTCTTCACCAGTGCTTCCACCATCACAAAAAGCCCGCCGACCAGCGGCAGCACGCTCCAGGACACGTGCTTCAGTACCGGCATGGGCGACTGACGGCTGAGCAGCAGGACGAGGCCGGTCGTCACGGCGCCGCAGATGAAGGTCGGCAGGCCAAGCTGCTTGTCGAGCGCGGAGGCCGTGATCAGCACCACGCCGATCGCAGCAATGCCGATCGCGGTCAGCTTGCCGCCACGGCTGAGCACCTTGTGCGGCACGCGGCGCTCGATGATCTCCTGTTTCAGCGCGCGATGCTGGGTGATGCGCAGTACGACAAAGGTCAGCACGATCGAGGCGAGCGAGGGCAGGGCGAACTGACGCAGCCATTCGGTCAGATGCGGCATGCGCGAGCCGAACACCACGAGATTGGCGGGGTTCGATATCGGCAGCACGAAGCTTGCGGCGTTCGCGATGAAGGCGCAGACGAAGAGATAGGGCAGCGGCTTGGCGCCGGCCGCGCGCGTCGCGGCGTAGACGGCGGGTGTCAGCACGATCGCGGTGGCGTCGTTGGAGAGCAGCACGGTGACGACCGTGCCGACGAGATAGATCAGCAGAAACAGCCGCTGCGGCGAGCCGGCTGCATATTCGACGGCGAGCGCTGCGAGATAGTCGAACAGGCCTTCGAGCCGGGCAAGCTCGGCGATCAGCATCATGCCGATCAGGAAGAGATAGACGTCGACGCCTTTCTCGATGCCCGTGAGCGCGTCCTGCCACGGCAGGAGGCCGAGCAGCACCAGGGCGCCGGCGCCGATCACGGCCCAGATCGCCTCGGGCAGGCGAAAAGGCCGGATGATGACGCCTGCGGTCGCGGCGACGATGATGCTCCAGGCCCAGATGGCGTCAGACGGCACGTTCAGTCCTTGAGGTTGGGTCGGTTCATTCGGCAGCGATAACCGATGCTGGAGCCGCTGTCTTCCCCTGTGCCTGCAAGGTGCCACGCCGGGTCTCGGGCAAGGCGAGGAGGCAGACGACGGCGCCGATCGCGGCGACCGCGCCAAGCGTGATGAACGCCGCGCTGTAGCCGGCGCCGACCACGACGAGGCCCGCAAGCGTCGTCGACAGCGCCGCGCCGATGCTCTGGGCGGTGATGACGGCGCCTTGCGCGACGTTGAAGCGGCCGGTGTTGCGCATGAGGTCGGCGACGATGACGGGAAAGATCGCGCCAAAGATGCCGGCGCCGACACCGTCCAGAAGCTGCACGCCGACCAGCCAGAACGGATTGTCGGAGAGCGTATAGAGCGCGCCGCGAATGGGCAGGATCAACAATGCGGCGAGGAAGAAGCGCTTGTGGCCCCATCGGTCGGCCTTCGCACCGACCAGCATCGCGAACGGCACCATGACAACTTGAGCTGCGACGATGCAGGCCGACATCAGGCTGGTGCCCATGTTCTTGTCCTGCAGCGCGAGTTTCTGCCCGACCAGCGGCAGCATGGCCGCGTTGGACAGATGAAACAGCACGACGCAGACCGCGAAGACGAGGAGGGGGCGACAGGTCAGGAGCACCGCGAGACCTGAGGGCTGTTCCGGCCGGTCACCGGTATCGGCGTCGTGCAGCCCGCGCGCGAGGTCGTGGTCGATGGCGCGGGCGGGGATTGCGAGAATGCTCACGAGGCTTGCGACCGCCATGGCAGCGAGAAGGTAGAACACCACGGTCGGACCGAACCAATAAGCGCTGAGCCCCGCGAGCCCGGCCGCGACCGCATTGCCGGCGTGATTAAAGGTCTCGTTGCGGCCGATCCGCCGGGTGAAGGCGGCATGACCGAAGATGCCCAGCGAGACGGCGGCGATCGCCGGCGGAAAGATCACTGCCGCGGCCTGCGCGATGCCTTGCGAGACCGCGACCGGCAGGAAGCTGGGAAACAGCGGCAGCGACAGTGACGCCAGCGTCACCATGATGGCGGCGATGACCATCGCCAGCCGCTTCGCCCGCGTCGCATCGACCAGTGCGCCGGCCGGCGTCTGCGCCACGATGCCGGCAATGGTCGCGATCGACATGACGAGGCCGATGCGCGCCTCGTCCCAGTGCTGCTCGGTGAGGAGATAGACGGCGAGATAGGGCCCAAGCCCGTCGCGGACGTCGGCGAGGAAGAAATTGGCCGCATCCAGAGCGCGGCCGGCGCGTCTCGTCTGGTCGGTGGGGTGATGGGAGGCCTGGCTCGACATCGGTCTCTCGATCGAGGCTGGGAAGCGACCGGCCAGAAACCGATCTCACGCCACCTTTGTTCCACTCTTCAAAACTTCACGGCCAGCAGCACCGCACCGGCGCCGATCATGGCGATGCCGAGCCAGCCCTGTGGGGTCGGACGCTCGCCGAGAAAGGTGAAGGCGAAAAGAGCCACCAGCACGACGCTGAGCTTGTCGATCGGCGCCACCAGCGTCGCCGGGCCAAGCTTCAGCGCACGGAAATAGCACAGCCAGGACGCGCCGGTCGCAAGCCCGGACAACACCAGGAACAGCCAGGTCTTCGACGAGACCGCCGACGGCACCGCGAACTGGCCGGTGAAGAACAGCAGCACCGAGAAGGCGAGCAGCACCACGATGGTGCGGATGAACGTCGCCAGATCCGGATTGATGTTCTCGACGCCGACCTTGGCGAAGATCGCGGTGAGTGCCGCAAAGCAGGCCGAGAGCAGCGCCCAGGTCTGCCAGGCCGAGAGGAGGGCGGGTTTCATCGGTTATCTCTCACCTTGCCGCCGCCAACTTTTCGGTGATCGCCTTGCGCAGGATACGCGACAGCGATTCCACGGAGTACGGCTTCTGGATCAACTCGAACCCGCGATGCGCGTTCTCGGCGAGGACGTTGCTGTAGCCGCTGGTGAGCACGACGGGCAGGCCCGGATAGCGCTCGCGGATGACGCCGGCGAGCTCGACGCCGTTCATGCCGGGCATGATGACGTCGGAGAAGACGAGGTCGACGGCGAATTCGTTCTCGCCGAGAATGCCGAGCGCCGCATTGGCGTTGGCGACCCGGCGGACGACATAGCCGAGATCTTCCAGCAGCTCGGTCGAGAACTGGCCGACGTCGTCATTGTCCTCGACCACGAGCACGCGATAGCCGCGCCCGGTGGTGGCGGCCTCGCTGGTCAGTGCCGCAGCGTCCTTCTCCGCGGCGGGACTGTGCGCCTGCGGCAGGTAGATGGTGAAGGTCGCACCTTCGCCGTGCGTGCTCGTCACTGCGATGTCGCCCTCGGACTGCTTTGCGAAGCCGAAGGCCTGGCTGAGGCCGAGGCCGGTGCCCTTGCCGACCTCCTTGGTGGTGAAGAACGGCTCGAAGATGGCGTCGATGTTTTCAGGGGCGATGCCGCTGCCGGTGTCCGCGACCGAGATCGCGACATAGTCGCCGCCGCGCGCCGACTGCGCACGCAGGCTCGGGATGCCCGCGACCTTGCGCACGGCGATGGTGAGTCGGCCTTCGCCATCCATGGCGTCGCGGGCGTTGATGGCGAGGTTGATCAGCGCGGTCTCGAACTGCGCGATGTCGGCCACCGTGAAGCAGTCGGCATCGTTCACCTCGACGGCGATCGCGATGCGGCCGCCGACCAGTGGCCGGACCAGTTGCGCCACGGCCTCGACCTGGCTGCCGACGTTGAAGATCTGCGGCTTCAGCGGCTGCCTGCGCGCAAAGGCCAAAAGCTGCGCGGTGAGCTTGGAGGCGCGCTCCACGGTGTCGGAGATGGCGTCGACATAGCGGCGGCGGCGTTCTTCCGGCAGTTCGCGGCGGCGCAGGAAGTCGGTCGCGGAGCGGATGATGGTGAGGAGATTGTTGAAGTCGTGGGCGACGCCGCCGGTGAGCTGGCCGATCGCCTCCATCTTCTGCGACTGCCGCAGCGCTTCCTCGCCGCGGCGGCGCTCGGTGATGTCGACGGCCTCGGGCACCGCACCGGTGATGTTGCCGTGGCGGTCGAGCACGGGACGCATGCCGAAGTCGAAATCGCGCTCTCCGATGGGCAGGCGCAGGCGCATCTCCAGCCGCACCGCTTCGCCTCTGAGCACGGTGTCGAAGGCCTCGCGCACGACGGCGCTCATGCCCTGGGTCTGGTTGAACCAGGGCGTGTCCCAGAACGGTTTGCCGATGACGTCGCGGGCCTCCACGCGAATGCCATCGAGCGCAGTCCGGTTCGCGTAGAGCAGCTCGCCCCTGAGATTGACCAGCCCCTGATACTGGTTGCTTGTCTCCAGGATCGCGCGCAGCCGCGCCTCGTTGGATTCGAGCTCGGCGGTGCGCTCGGTGATGCGCTCCTCCAGCGTCTCGTTGAGTCGCCTCAGCTCGATCTCGGCCTGCTTGGCGGCGGTGATGTCGTGGGCGACGCCGATGAAGCCGATGTGCTTGCCGGTCGGGTCCCAGCGCGGCTGCGATTCCGAGCGCAGCCACCGCCATTCACCGCTGGCGTTCTTGTAGCGCGCTTCCAGCACGAACGGCTTCAGCGACGCTTCGCCCTGGACGGATTGCTGCAGCACATGCGGCAGGTCGTCCGGATGCAATATCTTGCGCCAGTCGAAATCGATGGCCTGGTCGTAGGGCAGGCCGATGAAGTCGACATAGGCCTGGTTGGCGAAGGAGCGCGTGCGGTCGAGCTTCGTGACCCAGATCGGCACCGGCGCGCTGTCGGCGATCAGCCGGAAGCGCTCCTCGCTCTCGCGCAGCGTCTCGCGCGCGAGTGCCTGGGCGGTGATGTCGATATGGGCGCCGACGAGGCGAATGGCGCGGCCGTCACTGTCGCGCTCGAACTTGGCGACGACGCGGATCCAGCGGGTCTCGCCGTCGTTGGGGCGGATGATGCGGTATTCGGCGGTGTAGTCTTCGTTCGTCCCGGCCAGCGCATCGAGGAAGTGCTTGACCGCGGCGTCGCGATCCTCGGGATGGATGCGGTTGACCCAATCCTCATGCGACTCGTCGGTGGCATCCGCCGGCAGCCCGTGGAGCATCAGATATTCCGGCGAGCGGCGGTTCTTGAAGCCTTCGCGGAAGTCGACCTCGAGGCCGCCGACCTTGCCGATGCGCTGGATACGCGCCAACTCTGCCTCGCGCTCCTGGAGCGCGTGATAGGCGTCGTCGCGCTCGCGCGCGATCTCTTCGAGGTGCTGGCGCAGCCTTTCGGCGGCGGTGGTATCGGGCAAGGGATCGTTCAAGGTGTCGGCCGTTGTGATGCAAGAGCGCACGTGCCGGGCCGATATTCCCACAGACAAAGCGTGATAGCCATTACTCAAAAGGGGATAAGGACGGAAAGGCGCCACCGATCGCAGGGGCGGGTATGAACGAACGCCCGGTCTGGCTATTTGTTCCCGAATGTTGGAACGATGAGCCCCCCGCGCGCGTATTTGCGAGGCGTCGCAACTCTTAATCATAAAACTCTCTTCCCGAAGAGGCTAAATCTTGAAGCTCTTTGTCTGCCAGGACTGCGGCAACGTCCTCTATTTCGAGAACCGCGCCTGCGAACGCTGCGGCCACCGCGTCGCGTTCCTGCCGGAGAAGGAGACGATGTCGGCGATCGAGCCGGACGGCGAGGCCTGGATGACGCTCGCCGACAAGGGCAAGGGGCGGATGCTCTGCCGTAACGCCGAATACGACGCGTGCAACTGGCTGACGGATGCGGGCGACACCACCGGCTATTGCCGCGCCTGCCGCCACAACGGCATCGTGCCCGATCTGTCCGATCCGGTTCAGCTCGCCGGCTGGCGCGAGTTGGAGGTGGCGAAACACCGGCTGTTCTATTCCCTGATCCGCTGGAAGCTGCCGCTCCAGACGCGGCAGGAAAATCCCGAACATGGGCTGATCTTCAATTTCCTCGCCGACGATCCGAACAGCGGGCAGAAGATCATGACCGGCCACGATAACGGCCTGATCACGATCGCGCTGACCGAGACCGACGAGATCGAGCGCGAGCGGCGCAGGCTCGAGATGGGCGAGCCCTACCGCACGCTGCTCGGGCATTTCCGCCACGAGGTCGGCCACTATTTCTGGGAGGTGCTGGTGCGCGAGGGCGGCAGGCTGGAGCAATGCCGCGCCGTGTTCGGCGACGATTCCGCCGATTACGGCCAGGCCTTGCAGCTCCATTATGCCGAAGGCGCGCCGCCGGACTGGCAGCAGACCTACGTCTCGGCCTACGCCACCACGCATCCCTGGGAGGATTTCGCCGAGACCTGGGCGCACTACCTCCACATCGTCGATACCCTGGAGATGGCCTCGGAGTTCGGCATGGAGGTACGCCCCCGGGTCGATCGCGACGGGGAGTTGACGGCGCGCATCCGTTTCAACCCCTATGAGACGAGGGACGTCGAGGCGCTCGTCAATGCATGGCTGCCCTTCACCTTCGCCATCAACAGCGTCAACCGCGCCATGGGGCTGCGCGATCTCTATCCGTTCATCCTGTCGCCGGCGGTGGTCGGCAAGCTGGGCTTCATTCACGACTTGGTCAGGGACGTGGCCAAGGCCGCGAAGCCGTAGGTCCGCTCATGGGCTCACCGGGCCGATTTCGGTCTTGCGCTGGTACGCCAGAGGGCCGCGGATTTAGACCGTTGCCTCCGGCTGATTTTGATGTACCACGGGAGCCACAACGGCCCATCCGATAGGCCCCAACGGCCAGGGAAGGGTCCCGCCCAAGGTCGAGACTCAAGAAAAGCATGTTCAAACGCATCCTGATCGCCAATCGCGGCGAAATCGCCTGCCGGGTCATCAAGACCGCTCGCCGCATGGGAATTCAGACGGTTGCGGTCTATTCCGAGGCCGACCGCGATGCCCTCCATGTCGAGATGGCCGACGAGGCCGTTCTGATCGGCCCGCCCGCAGCCGCCGAGAGCTATCTGGTGATCGAGAAGATCGTGGAGGCCTGCCGCAAGACGGGCGCCGAGGCCGTGCATCCCGGCTACGGCTTCCTGTCCGAGCGCGAGGCGTTTCCGCGCGCGCTGGAGGCCGCCGGCATCGTCTTCATCGGCCCGAACCCGGGCGCGATCGCGGCGATGGGCGACAAGATCGAATCCAAGAAAGCCGCCGCGAAGGCCAAGGTCTCGACCGTGCCGGGCTATCTCGGCGTCATCGAGGACGACAAGCACGCGGTGAAGATCGCCGACGAGATCGGCTATCCCGTGATGATCAAGGCCTCCGCCGGCGGTGGCGGCAAGGGCATGCGCATCGCGCATTCGAAGAGCGAGGTTGCCGAGGGCTTCAACCTTGCCAAGGCCGAGGCGAAAGCCTCGTTCGGCGACGACCGCGTCTTCGTCGAAAAGTTCATCGTCGATCCCCGCCACATCGAGATCCAGGTACTGGGCGACAAGCACGGCAACGTCATCTATCTCGGCGAGCGCGAATGCTCGATCCAGCGCCGCAACCAGAAGGTCATCGAGGAGGCGCCGTCGCCGCTGCTCGATGAGGCCACCCGCCGCAGGATGGGCGAGCAGGCCGTCGCGCTGGCCAAGGCGGTGAATTACGACTCCGCCGGCACCGTCGAATTCGTCGCAGGGCAGGACAAGAGCTTTTTCTTCCTGGAGATGAACACGCGCCTTCAGGTCGAGCATCCCGTCACCGAGCTCGTCACCGGCATCGACCTCGTCGAGCAGATGCTCCGCGTCGCCGCCGGCGAGAAGCTCGCGATCACCCAGAAGGACGTTACGCTCACCGGCTGGGCGGTGGAATCCCGCCTCTACGCCGAGGACCCGTTCCGTAACTTCCTGCCCTCGATCGGGCGCCTCGTGAAGTATCGGCCGCCGGCCGAAGCCAGCCAGGACGGCATCACCGTGCGCAACGACACCGGCGTGCAGGAGGGCGGCGAGATCTCGATCTATTACGATCCGATGATCGCCAAGCTCGTCACGCATGCGCCGTCGCGCGCGGCCGCGATCGAGGCGCAGGCCACCGCGCTGGATTCGTTCTATGTCGAGGGTATCAGGCACAACATCCCGTTCCTGTCGGCGCTGATGCACCATCCGCGCTGGCGTGAGGGACGGCTCTCGACCGGTTTCATCGCCGAGGAATTCCCCAAGGGCTTTGCCGTGCGCGTGCCCGAAGGCGAGGTCGCGCGGCGGATCGCGGCGGTCGGCGCCGCCATCGACCACGTGCTCGGCGAGCGCAAGCGGCAGATCTCGGGCCAGATGGGCGGCCGCGTCGTGCAGCGCGAGCGTCGCCGCGCGGTCTGGCTCGACCGCCAGGAGATTCTGCTCGAGGTCGGACGCGAGGGCGAGGCGATCGCGATCCGGTTCGTCGATGCCGAAGGCAAGGCCGGCAACGCGCATCTGCTGCAGTCGCCGTGGAAGCCGGGCGATCCGGTCTGGCAGGGCACCATCGACGGCCATTTCGTCGCGGTGCAGGCGCGCCCGATCGCCAACGGCATCCGCCTTGCGCACCAGGGCGTCGAGGTGCCGGTCTATGTCTGGACCGAGGCGGAAGCAGCCTCGGCACGGCTGATGCCGGTGACCACGGCCTCCGACAGCGGCAAGAAGCTGCTCTGCCCGATGCCGGGCCTTGTGGTCTCGATCGCGGTGACCGAAGGGCAGGAGATCAAGGCCGGCGAGACGCTCGCGGTGATCGAAGCCATGAAGATGCAGAATGTGCTCCGCGCCGAGCAGGACGGCACGGTGAAGAAGATCCACGCCAGCGCGGGCGCGACGCTCGCGGTGGACGCGCTGATTCTGGAGTTTGCGTAAAGCAAGTGAGTGGGGCCCTCACTGGCCCCACCAACACCGTCATTGCGAGCGCAGCGAAGCAAACCGGCCGGGCTGGTGGGGAAGAATATTGGTTTGGTGGCGGGGGGGGCCAATGGCGGGGATTTTGGGGGGGGGGGGGCAAAAGTGTGA
>NZ_JBVVPO010000039.1:0-73532 GCF_055811795.1 Bradyrhizobium sp. MI1.7 | reverse complement strand
GGCCCCCCAGGCCCCCCACAAACCCGTCATTGCCGCCCCCCGCAAAAAAAACCAGACTGCCTCTGCGGAAAGATTCTGGATTGCTTCGCTGCGCTCGCAATGACGGAGTATGTTGCGGCTGCGTCGCAACAGTTGAGAGGGCACCATGGCCTTTCGTTCCCGCCGAGAAAAACTGCGTTCGATCCTGACGGGCTCGACCTGCGTTCATCCCGGCTCGGTCTATGACGCGATCTCCATCCGTATCACCGAGGATCTCGGCTTTCCGCTCGGCATGTTCGGCGGCTCGGTGGCCTCGCTCGCGGTGCTCGGCGACCCCGATGTCACGCTGATCACGCTCACCGAGCTTGCCGAGCAGATGCGGCGGATGTCGCGCGCGGCGACGCTGCCGGTGCTGGTCGATGCCGATCACGGCTATGGCAATGCGCTCAACGTGCGCCGCACGGTGCAGGAGCTGGAGACCGCGGGCGCCGCCGGCCTCACCATCGAGGACACGCTATTGCCGGCCGCCTTTGGCGAGGCCAAGACACAGCTGATCTCGCTGGAAGAAGGCGTCGGCAAGATGAAGGCGGCGCTGGATGGCCGCGGCGATCCCTCGCTCGTCATCATGGGCCGCACTGGAGCTGCCTCGGTCACCTCGATCGAGGATGCGATCCGCCGGGCCAGGGCCTATGAGGCGACCGGCGTGGACGCGCTTTTCTTCACCGGCATCAAGTCGCGCGCCGAGCTCGAGGCGATTGTCGCCGCTACGCGCCTGCCGATCGTGCTCGGCGGTGCGCCGGACGAGTTGAACGCGATTGACTATCTCGCCAGCCAGCGCGTCCGCATCGCGCTTCAGGGCCACGCGCCGATCGCGGCTGCCACGCAGGCCGTCTACGAAACGCAGAAAGCGTTGCGCGAGGGCACGCCGCCGAAGAACCTCACAGGACTTCCGTCGCCGGACCTGACCAGCCGCGTGATGCGCGAGGCCGACGTCAAGGCACGCAGCGCCGGCTTTCTCGGGCTGAAAAAATGAGCCGGGCGATCCTCCAGGTCATGATCCGCGGCCGCGTGCAGGGCGTCGGCTACAGGGCCTGGGTCGAGTACCAGGCAACAACGAGTGGCCTCGAAGGCTGGGTTCGCAACCGCCGCGATGGCAGCGTGGAGGCGCTGTTTGCGGGAACGCCGAAGCATGTCGCCGACATGGTCGCGCTGTGCCGCCACGGCCCGCCATCCTCGCGCGTGGACAGCGTCACCAGCGAGACGGCCGGTGCGGATGAGTTGAACCTGCGGAGGGCAGGGGAAGCGTTTTCGGTGTTGCCGACGGTGTGAGAGCGGATTCTCTTTCCGCGCGGGCGGTGCGCTCCCTCGCCCCGTTCTTACGGAGAGAGGTGAAAAATCACCGCGGCAGCTTCGAGATCGCCTCGCTCAGCTCGTGAATCTCGTAGGGCTTGCGCAGGATCGGGAAGTCGCCGCGGACATCGGCGGCGGCTTCGCTGTAGCCGGTGGCGAGCAGGATCGGCAGGCCAGGGTGGATCTGGCGCAGATGATGGGCGAGACCGAGCCCGTCCATCTTGCCGGGCATCACGATGTCGGTGAACACGAAGTCGACGCCGTTCTTCTCGAGCTCGCGCAAGGCGGACTCGGCGTCGGCAACCCGGTGCACGCGATAGCCGAGCTGCTCCAGCAATCCGATGCTGACGAGCGCGACGTCGGGATTGTCCTCGACCAGCAGCACGGTGCCGCTACCGGGAACCGGCACTGCTTCAGGGATATCGATTGGTGCGGTCGCGGTTTCGCGCGGCAGCAGGATGGTGAAGGTCGTGCCCTTGCCGAGCTCGCTTGCGACCCTGACCGTGCCGCCCGCCTGATGAGCGAAGCCGTGCACCTGCGACAGGCCGAGGCCGGTGCCTTTTCCGACGGGTTTGGTCGTGAAGAACGGTTCGAAGATCTTGTTGACGACGTCGGAGGGGATGCCAAGCCCGGTATCGGCGACGGTGATGGCGACGTACTCGCCGCTGTGGAGCGGATCGTTCAGGACGACGTTGCGTGCGCCGACCGTCACGGTACCGCCGTCGGGCATGGCGTCGCGAGCGTTGATGACGAGATTGAGCAGCGCCGTCTCGAGCTCGGAGACATCGGCCTTGACCGACCAGACCTCGCGGTCGATGTCGAAGGCGAGACGAACGGCGCTCCCGACGCCGGCGTGAAGCACTTCGCGGATCGCCTCGATGCGGTCGCCGAAGCGGATCGCCTGGGGATTGACGCTCTGCCGCCGCGCGAAGGTCAGGAGCTGGGCGGTCAGTGCGGCGCCGCGCTTGGTTGCGGTCTCGATCGCGGACATCGCGCGCTGAATCTTGGCCTCGTCCTCGTCGCGCTTCTTGAGGATGTGAAGGCTGCCGCTGATGATCATCAGGAGGTTGTTGAAGTCGTGCGCGACGCCGCCGGTGAGCTGCCCGAGCGCATCGAACTTCTGCGACTCGGCAAGCTGCCTCTGCATCGCTTCGAGCTTGAGCTGCGAATTGCGCCGCTCGGTGATGTCGCGGGTGATCTTGGCGAAGCCGACCAGGCTGCCGTGCTCGTAGATCGGATCGATGATGACGCTCGCCCAGAAGAACGTGCCATCCTTGCGAACGCGCCAGCCTTCCTCCTCGTAGCGGCCGTGGTCCCGCGCGATGCCGAGGGCACGGGCGGGCTTGCCGTTGGCGCGGTCGGTCTCGGTGTAGAAGCGCGAGAAATGCTGGCCGACGATCTCTTCGGGCGAATAGCCCTTGATCCGCTCGCCGCCGATGTTCCAGCTCGTGATGATCCCGGTGGGATCGAGCATGTAGAGCGCGTAGTCCGCGACTCCTTCCACCAACAGCCGAAAACTGCGCTCGCTTTCGAACAAGTCTCTCTGTTGACTGGACTTTGTCGTCATTCTCAACCCGCCTGGAACCGGGGCAAACGCCCCGAAGGGCGTTTGGTTCCCGTTCTCTGGGCCGTTTTTAGGCAAATACGACGGACGGTATACAGGACGCAAGCCGCCGAGCGCTCTTGACAATCAGTCGCGCTCGTCAGATATTTCTGTCATGACAGAAATAACCGGAAAGAAGAAACTGCCCACCGCCGTCGAGCGCTTCATCCTGCATTGGGGCGACATGGGGGACGGGTGGGGCGTCAACCGCTCGGTCAGCCAGATCCACGGGCTGCTTTATCTCGCCGAGGCGCCGATGACGGCCGAGGACATCGCCGACACGCTCGGCATGGCGCGCTCCAACGTCTCCAACTCGCTGAAGGAGCTGCTCGCCTGGAACCTGATCCGGCGGGTGCCGATCCTCGGTGACCGCCGCGACCATTACGAGGCCGAGACCGACATCTGGGAGGTCGCCGCGAGAATCGCGGCGCGGCGCAAGGAGCGAGAGCTCGATCCGGCGATCACGGCGCTCAGGGCCTGCGTGTCCGATGCCGCAGATGATCCGACCATCAATCCGGTCGCAGCCAAACGGCTGAAGGAGATGCTCGCCTTCACCGAACTCGCCGACCACTGGTTCATGCAGATGCTGAAGGTGCCGCGACCGCGGCTGGTCGCCTTGATGCGGCTTGGCGAGAAGATCGCCAACCTGCTGCCGCTGGGCAAGGCCAAATAGCGTTGAGGAGGGTACGATGACGTCGGCTCGATTATCAGGCTCCAGCGCATCTCCCTCAGCTCACGTCAAACTACTCGACGACCGCCGCTTCCGCGCGTTGCTGTCGGACGAGGATTGGGGCCGGCTGCCGCTCGCGACCTGGCGGCGCTTTTCGAAACGGGTCGCTGACGGCGACAGTGTCGTTTATGTCGGCGTGGTCGACGAGGTCTCCTTCAGCGACATCGGCTGGTGGTTCGCGCAAGCCGCCCGCCTGATCGGCGGACCGCTGCCGACCGGCCGCGACACCGGCGTCCCCATGATCGTGACCGTCACCGAGGACGGCGCGAACGGCGGCCAGACCTGGACCCGCATCTGCGCGCGCAAGCGCGGCTTTCCGCAAGTGATCCATTCCGCCAAGCGTTTCGCCGGTCCGACCGGGCTTGAAGAGTATGTCGGCTTCGGCGTCTCGATGGCGCTCCGCATCGCGGTCGAGGGACAGGCGCTGACCTTCCGTAGTGCCGGTTACGGACTCCAGCTCGGACGCTTGTGGATCCCGCTGCCGCAATCGCTCACGCCCGGCGATCTCACGGTGACGCATAGCGATCTCGGCGAGGGCGCCTTTCGTTTCACCCTCGATGTCACTCACCCGCGTTACGGCGCGCTGATCCACCAGTCCGCCGTCTTCAGGGAGGCCGTATCATGACGCCGCTGTTGTGGACCCTCATCGCCATCCAGATCGTGATGGGCGTGTTCGACACTTTCTATCACCACGAATTCACCGAGCGCCTGGCGTGGCGCCCGTCGCAGCGTTTCGAGCTGAAGCTGCACGGCATCCGCAACATGCTCTATGCGCTGCTGTTCCTGCTGCTCGGCTGGTTGGAGGTTTACGGCGTGCTGGCGATCCTGATCGTGGCAGTCCTGGTCGCCGAGATCGTCATTACGCTGATGGATTTCGTCGAGGAGGATCTGAGCCGCAAACTGCCGCCGAGCGAGCGGATTAACTACACGCTGCTTGCGATCAACTATGGCGCCATCCTGGTGCTGCTGCTGCCGGTGCTGATCGATTGGGCGATGCAGCCGTTCGGCGTGAGTGTCGTGTATCAGGGCCTGCTCAGCATCGCCGCCACTGCCTGCGCAGTCGGTGCAGCGCTCTGCGGCGTCAGGGACTTTGCGGCGATGCGCCGGCTCGGGCGCATGAAAAGCGTGCCTGCGCACGGGCTCGTCGAGAAGGTCCCCGGCCGCAAGACCGTGCTGATCACTGGCGCCACCGGCTTCATCGGCAGCCGCCTTGCCGCGAGCCTCAGCGGGGCAGGGCACGACGTCATCGCGCTGATCCGTAACCCTGCGAAAGCCGAGATGCTGCCGCCGCCGGTCACGCTGATCACCAGCCTCGATCAGCTCGCATCGGACACGCCAATCGACGCCATCGTCAATCTCGCTGGCGAGCCGATCGGCAACGGCCTCTGGACCGAGGCAAAGCGCGCGAAAATTCTCGGCTCCCGCATCGACATGACCGGCGAGGTCGTAAATCTGATCGCGCGGCTCGAGCGCAAGCCGGAGGTCCTCGTCAGCGGCTCTGCGATCGGCTGGTACGGCCTATGGGCCGACCAGGTGCTGACGGAATCGGCGAAGTCACATGCCTGCTTCAGCCACGAGCTGTGCGCGGCGTGGGAAAAGGCGGCGCGGCCGGCCGAGGAGCTCGGCGTCCGAGTGGTCTGTTTGCGCATCGGCCTCGTGCTGGGCACCGAAGGCGGCTTCATCACGCGCATGTTGACGCCGTTCGAGTTCGGCCTCGGCGGTCCGCTCGGCACCGGGCGGCAGTGGATGTCCTGGATCGAGCGCGACGATCTGATCCGGCTGATTGCCTATGTGATGGCGACGCCCGATCTCACTGGGCCCGTCAACGCCACCGCGCCGATCCCCGTCACCAACGCAAAATTCACCGAAGAGCTCGGCCGTCGTCTGCACCGGCCCGCGGTGTTTCGTATCCCCGGCGGGTTGTTGCGCCGGATCGGCGGCGGCTTTGCCGACGAACTCCTGCTCGGTGGCCAGCGTGTGCTGCCCAACAAGGCGCTGAGCCGCGGTTTTGTCTTTCGGCACGAAACGCTGCGCAGCGCGTTCGAGGCGATCCTGTGAGGTGATGTCATGTCTTGCGAGACCTGCCCGCGCGTGGTGAACGGTTGGTTTCGGGGATGCTTGACGGCAGCGACGACATTGGCGGCATTGCCGGTCATCGCGATGATCCTGTCCCTGCCGTACCGGGGTCTTGAGGAGAACCTCGGCGGTATCATCACCTTGGTCTTGTTTGTCTTGCCGCTGATCTTGATCCTGGTCTGCCTGCTTAGTGGGATGCCGGCCGCACTCGTGATCTTGTTCGGGGAAGCGCTCCGCATTCGCTCTGTGTTGTTCTACGTTCCTGCCGGTGCGGCGATCGGTGCATTCATTTGGCGGATCACCGTTGGGGCCAACCATCCGTTGGGGCTGCTCTTTGTACTGGCCGGAGCTCTCGCGGGAATCGCCTATTGGTTCGCCGCGGGCAAGTATGCGGGCGAGGAGGGGCAGCCTGAGCGCTAGGCTGCCACGCTCCGAAACGTCGCCGCCACCGCACGCAGCGCGGCGAGCTTGGCGGGATCGCTGACCTTCGAATGCAGCATTACCTTCGAGCTGCCGAGCTTCGGCAGCTTGTGCGCGGGGCCGATGTCGACCAGCCCGGGAGGCGCGATCCGGCGCGCGAGCGGCGCAATCGCAAGGCCGGCAAGCGCGGCCGCGACCACCGCCGTAACGCCGCCGCCGACAAAGCGTTCGCGCCAGGCGAGGCCGGCCTTGTCGAGCGCGCGCACTGCGATGGCGCGGACGCCGCAGGGCGGGGCGAGGGTTGCGAGCGGCAGCGGCTCACCCTTCGGCAGGGTGAAGCGCCGTGCGGCGAACCAGCCGAACTCGTCTTCGGCCAGCTTCTCGCCGCCGCGGCGACTGCCTTCCTGGCGGACGATCACGGCATCGAGCTGACCTGCGTCGTAAGCGTCCTGCATCTCGCGTGAGAAGCCGATGGTGACGGCGAGGGTGAGACTTGAGGACATCGCGTGCAGGCGTTCGAGCAGCGGCACCAGCTCGGGGCCCGCGGCATGGTCGGAGATGCCAAGCGAGAGCGACTGCGCAGTCGATGTTTCGCCCGACAGTGCACGGTCATGCGCCTCCATCAGCGCGCGGGCGCGATCGAGGAACGCGGCGCCGTCGGCGGTGAGCCGGACCGCGCGCGGCGAGCGCTCGACGAGGCGCTTTCCCAGCAATGTCTCGAGCCGCTGAAGCTTCAGGCTGACGGCGGCCTGCGTCGTGCCGAGTGCTTCGGCGGCGCGCGTAAAACTCTGGAGGTCGGCGACCAGCAGGAAGGCCTTGATGGTGGCGATGTCGAGCGTTGCTGTCATTATGAATGGTTATCACTGGTATCAACAGAGATAAGATACCAAAATGACGGGGCAAGGTCTAGCTTCTCACCAACGCCGCGCAAACTCCGCGCAGCATCTTGAGGAGAACCACCATGCCCCTGATCACCGTGTCCTACACCACCTCCCGCCAGTCGCCGTCGCTGAAGGCCGATATCGCCAACGCCGTGTCCGAGCTGACCGCAAAGATCCTGCACAAGGATCCCAGGGTGACCGCCATCATCGTGAAATCGGTCGACGCAGGCGACTGGTTCGCCGGCGGCAAGTCGCTCGCCGAACAGAAGCTTGCGAGCTACTGGATCGACATCCATGTCAGCGAAGGCACCAACACCAAGGACGAGAAGGCGGCCTATCTCGCCGCGATGTTCAAGCGCATGGCCGAGATTTTGGGCCCGCTGCATCATGAGACCTACCTGCATGTCGACGAGGTCAAGGGCGACGCCTACGGCTTTGGCGGCCTGACCCAGGAGCGGCGCTACATTGCCGGCAAGCTCGAAGTTGCGTTGCAGGCGGCGTAAGGTAGCTGGCCGCGGGTGAAGAATCTCACCCGCGGCCTGAAGCCGTCAGCTCGCCGCTCGGAACTGGACTTCAGCGTTGTTGATGAAGCACGTCTTGTCGAACAGCTTGAGGTCCAGCGGGTTCGGCAGCCTGATATCGTCGAGGTCTGGGCACGGCTTGACCGACGGATCATATGATCGATCGATCTGCGAGATGAAGACGACGATCAGCCCCGCATCGCGCGCGAAGGATTTCAGTGCGCGCACCTGAACAGCGAGATCAGGATTTTCCCGCCTCTGGTCGAGCAGTTGCAGATAGTCGATCACCACGACCGTGCCACGAGGCGCCGCGGCCATCTGCTTGACGACGTAGTCGGCGCTGATGGCGTCGGAGCAGTCAACCTCAAACAGTTTGTCGAACTGCGCCGGCGCCACACCGATCGCCCGCAGGCGATCCAGCACATCATTCTGCGTGTACTCGAGCGAGAAGAACGCCGCGCGATGGCCCGACTTCATGGCCTCGACGGCCAATTCGAGGCTCATCAGCGTCTTGCCCTGGCCGGGGCGCGCGCCCACCAGCACCAGATCACCCGGGCGGAATTGCGGGAACAGGCGATCGGCGGGCGTCAGTGCGGCGGCCTTTGCCGCGAGCATGCTCCAGGCGGAAAACCCTTCCGTCGCAGCGATGCGGTCAAGCGCGTCGTGGAGCGGAATGCCTTCCTCGCGCGACAGGCGCTTGGCTCGTCGCTTCAGATGATAGATCGGCGCAGAGAGTCTCATCGTCAAAACCTCCCATTGCGAGCAGAAAGCGCAATCCCTCCTTATGCCTGGCGCTCGAACAGTCGGTCCGACGATCATTCGCCCGGCATGATGTCTGCTTTCCCGGCGGAGGGGGGAGGCGTGGGCGGCACCTGAAACGAGCATAGCCGATTCCACCACAAGCGGAGAATATGCGCCGGTCAGGCTCGAACAGGAAAAGTTAGACGGCCGCTTCCGCCACCAGCGCGCGGGTTGGTCCGAACAGCTCCTCGAACGCCTGGCGCAGCGCCACGTCGACATCGGCCATGGTCACGAGCTGGCCGAGATCGACCAGCGAGGTGACGCCGTAGCGGGGGTCGGCGACGCCGCAGGGCACGATGCCGGCGAAATGCGACAGCTCCGGCTCGACATTGATGGCGATGCCGTGGAACGAGACCCAGCGCTTCAGCCGCACGCCGATCGCCGCGATCTTGTCCTCGTGCTCGGGCCCCTTGTCCGGGCGCTTCACCCAGACGCCGACCCGGTCCTCGCGCCGCTCGCCGCGGATGTTGAAGGCGGCGAGCGTCCGCAGGATCAATTCCTCCAGGCTCGCGACATAGGCCCGGACGTCCGGCCTGCGCCGCTTGAGGTCGAGCATGACATAGGCCACCCGCTGGCCGGGCCCGTGATAGGTCAGCTGCCCGCCGCGCCCAGTGGCAAAGGTCGGGAAGCGGGGATCGAGCAGGTCGGTTTCCTTGCCCGAGGTGCCGGAGGTGTAGAGCGGGGGGTGCTCGAGCAGCCAGACCAGCTCGGGCGCCTCGCCGGCGGCGATCTGAGCGACTCGCGCCTCCATGGCGGCCACGGCCTCCGGATAGGGCACCGGCGCGTCCGAGATTCGCCACTCCACGGGCTCGCCGGTGGAGGCGGAAAACGACGTTAAATCGAGGTCTTGGCGGGGGTTTTGAGGCGAATTAACCATTGGCTAACCATAACGTGGTGATCATCTGGGGAGCAAATGCCAAGTCCTTTGGCTTAAGTCCCAAGTTGCGGCGGTCCTGACAGTGCCCACTCTCGATAAAGTCACCGTGGATCTCATGGTCGTCCTCGGGACGACCACCATGCCGATCCATCAAGTATTACGTCTTTCCCGCGGCGCCATCATCGAACTGGACGCAACCGAGGCCGACGAGGTCAAGGTTCTCGCCAACAATCTGCCGGTCGCCTCCGGCGTCGTGCTGGTCGACCGCAACCGGATCGCGGTCGAGGTCAAGCAGATGCTGCCGCGCACGACGGGCACGCGATAGCGGCCCGGGCACGCGGTAACGGCCCGGGCACGCGGGAGCGGCCCGGGGTAGCCGGCAGGGCCGGGGCCCTCGATAGGGCCGATCCGGGCAGGGGTCCGGATTTTTCCTGCCAAGCTTGTGGAATTCTGGGCCTTTGCAGGCTTGTACCCCTCTGATGGATTTGTTAGATCGGCGCCGTTGATCCGGCAGGCCTCAAGCCCTAAGCCGGCATCCCCAAAGCGCTCGTGGCGGAATTGGTAGACGCGCTGCCTTGAGGTGGCAGTGAGTAAAATCGTGGGGGTTCGAGTCCCTCCGAGCGCACCAACCTCGAAAGCCGATCGATGGAGAGACCGGCTCAGGCAGCCCAGGTCTTCGCCGTTCGGCAGTCCCCGCCTGACGGTTCGAGTGTAAGGCTGGCGGCTCGGCGTGATCGCCGTTTGCAACAGGGCACGCGTACTGAACATCACGCAGGTTGCTCATCACCGCGGCAACGACACCAGTAGCCAGACGCCGGCGGCCGCACACGCAATGCCGGCGGCGCGCGCGATCCATCGTCCGATCGGCGTAAGTTTCTCCAACAGGACGAGCAGGGCCAAAAGCGCAATCCAAAGCACGTTCATCACCCCGCCTACGAACAAAAGCGCCATCAAGACCCAGCAGCAGCCGACACAATAGCCTCCGTGCCGCAGCCCCAGCAGCAGGCAGCCTCGCAGGTCGCCGCGAAAGCCGCCGTGGCGCATCAGGAACAGAAATGGCGACTGGCATTGGGCGAGACAGACGTCCTTGAGCGGTGTCCATTGATAGACTCCCGCCGCGATCAGCACGATTGCACTGAGCAGATTGCTGGCGATCGTCATCCGGGAATCCAGCAGGACCGCCCGCTCGATCGCCCATTGGAGTAGGGTTGCTGCCAGCGAAAAGCCGCCCCAGGCGAGGAGATAACCGGCCGCAAACCAGCCGGTCGCAGCGAACGGCTTGCCCTGCGCTTTCCCCTGTCGACCCACGCGGGCGTACATGAGGATCATGGGTGCTGCCGAGGGTGCCATCATCCCGACCATCATCACCACCCACATCAGCAACACATACGCGAACTCGATCGCTCGCCATGGCTCGCTCGCCGGCAACATGATTCCGATCCCGGCCGGGATCATGCGGAACCCGGTCATGTCCATGCCGCCCATGTCCATGTCCTTGGCGAGCCAGAGCACATAGGCCCATGCCAGTGCGACAATGATCCCGATCGCGCCGCCGACGATCCAGCGATCGCGCCGCAGCACGGTTTCCAGGGGGCCGTCGGTCATTTGCGATAAGTGTTGCCGGCCTTCTCGCAAGGCCGGGTCAGGAGTTGCATCACGCCTGGTTCGACCAGCGGATCGGCGCATAGAGGCCGTTCTTGCCGGAATTGTCCCAGCGCATGCCATGATCGCTGAACGTATTACCGGCGGCGCCGACCGCCATGACCATCCTGTCGGGGCTGACTGGATGGCCGATGTTGGCCCACATTTCCCCGCTCGGATGCATGGTCGGCAACGGGTCGACGGACATGTGCAGAATATCAGGGATTTCCGCGGACCGCGTCTTGCCCTCGATTCGGAATGTGATCGGGACCTTGCGAACCCCCAGGTTCTTGCTGATCAGCGGTGTGAACGCGGCCATCGGACCACCGGCGGCGCCGGTGAAGATCGCAGCTAGAGCCTCGGTCTGCTCATCGTTGGCGCGCTGGTCGATATAGGCGGCCACCGACCAATCTCCGTCCGCCATGATCCCCGGCGCGTGGAGGATAACCAGGACATTGAGTCCATCGAGCTCGATGTTGCCATAGCGGCCGCTCTCGACGTGGAAGATCAGCGGTACGTTACAGAAGCCCTCGGTCGGTCGCGCGGTCAGCGGGGGAGCCGCCGACACGAGGCAGGGACACACGATGCTGCAACTGCAATTCTCGAAGTAGTCGCCGGAAAGGTGCCATGGGACATCTGCCATCGCCATCTCCCGCTAGGCCGAACCCGTCAGATTACTTTCGAATAAGCTACGTGGAGTTGAAAGTTACGCTGCGTGGCGAAGTCCCGCAAGCTGAAGTCCCGCAAGCTATTGTGAGGTTCGGTCAATCCACGGGAAAGAGCACCTATCAGCTGGAGATCCACCTGAACTCTTTGCCCATTTCCGCAAGCCATTGAAACTTCAATAAATGCGACCGCCCTCCGAGCGCACCAAACGGCGGATCGCGCCGCTTTAGCCGGGGTAGGGGCCTGTTTCTGCCGAAATGCCCTCGCAGATCAAGTCGATGATCTGATCATAGAACATCAGACGAAAGTGGCTGCATCGGACGAGATGCGTCTGAGCGAATCTCTTCAGCCCATCTGATTTGCCGAGATTGACCACGGCAGCCTGGCGCGGCGGCGGTCCCCAATCGATTGTGTCGAAACTGAAATTATAGACTTCCTCCGGCGTGATCATCGAAACCTGTGGCCGATGAATCCGCAGATGCCTCATGTCGCTTTCGATAGAACAGTGCGCGTCCGGTTGGAATGAGTTGGAGCGGGCAAAGCCTGGAACACCGGCCACCCCGCGGGATCCTCCCTGCTCACGCAATTGTTCCTGGACGTAGCCTGCCAGGGGCGCTGGTCGATCGACACCTTCTTATTGCGCTTCTATGCTATCACATCTTATAATTGATGAACTCCGAGAGACACGAAATATCGGTCGCTGGCTTCCGGGTCCGAACACGGGCGGCTGGAGTCGAGCACCTTTGCAAGGAGGGCAGCATGACGCTCAAGTCGGGATTCCAATTCGCGGAGGCGCAACTTCTGCTTGAGATGGCGCAGCGTGCCTACGCCGGCACGCCATCGCTGACCGAAGCGGTGGCAACCTGCGGCGTGCCCTCCGTGCCCGATCCAAGCTCAAATTGGGCGATCCGCAAGGACCTCACCCCGACGAGTGCCACGCTATTGGATAATTACTGGCAGGTCTGGCAGAACCAGAGTGACACCACCCAATACGCGATCGCGGTGCGCGGCACGGTCGCAAGTGCGGCCAGCGTGTTGGCCGACTTGCTGTTCCCGCTGATCAACGCGCGCTTTGACGTGAAGCTCGGTCCGATCTCGCTGCCGTTCTATCTTGCCCGCGATGAGGGTGACAGTGCGGTGAAAGCCGGTGTGCATTCGGGCTTCGCTCTGAGTTTGCTGCTCATGCTGTTCACCACCGATAGCCCGTTGTTCGTGACCTTGGGGCTGCTCGCGGAGCAGGGCAACGACGTCTACATCACCGGGCACAGCCAAGGTGCCTCGATCGCCACGCTGCTGACCTCGCTGGTCCGGCACTCGACGGATGTCTTTAAGGGGCCGGCCTACAAGACCTATACCTTCGCGCCTGCCAAGGCCGGCAACGACCATTACGCATACGATTACGCGCGGCTTGCCGCCGTCGACGGATACGGTTGGGCCGCGACGTCGACGCAGGACTGGGTGCCGCAGGCACCGTTTGCCCTGGAGTGGATATCAGACCTCAACACGCCAAATCCGCTGCGTGGGTTCGGCGGCAGTCTCAATCCTGAAGCAATGATCGCGCTCGGCAGCGTGGTCACCGACGGTGAGAGCGCAGTCAATCGCGTTCGCGACGATGCGGTGAGGCGGCTCAAGCAGCGGGTCGAGAGTCTTTCTCGGAGACTGATATCCGAGACGATCCATTTGACCGCCGCCGATCTCGGCGCGGCAACCGCCGCACCGATCACGGGATCAACGATCTCGGATTTGATCCAACAGATCCTCGGCCAGATTCAGGCCTCGCTGAACTATGCTGACGCCGGCGCGCTGCTGCCGCTCTTTGCCAACCCGGGCGGCAACCCGACCGATGGGACGCCGGGATGCCAGAAGCTGGACTATTTCTGGCAGCACCACCTCGGCAACTACCTGAAATACATGAAGCAGCAATATGGCGGCTGAGCCGGGAAGGACTGCGTGCGCCCTCCGAGCGCACCACCTTCATCCTTATCGCTGTTTTGGCTGGATTTCGGCGACTGCCTCGCGCGGTGCTCGTTGGTCCAAGCGATCATCAGCTTGTCCGCCGGTCAAAGTGACCGGCGGGAATATGCTGTCGTAGATCGCACGCGCCTCACGGATGAGGCGCTGCCGCTCGAGCTCGGATTTCGGAACCAATCGAACGACGTTGGTCATTTGCGTTCCGCGGCTTCGTCCGCGCGGCGCCAGACCGGGAAGGGGTCTGCGAGCTTCGCCCATTCCGTGACGTTCATCGCCGGCTTTCCCGGGACGAGGCAGGCATCCAGACGGGCGCGGAGCGAACCTTCATCCATACTGGTGCCGATGAACACGATTTCCTGGCGGCGATCGCCATAGATGTCGTTCCAGTTCGCACGCAGCTGCTTCCGCCAGGACGGATCATCCGGCCATCGTTCCGCGGGTACGGCCGCCCACCAGAAGCCAAGCGCCTGCGTGCGCGTGATCGTGCCAGCCTGGCTGATCTCGCCAAGCCATTGCGGGCGCGTCGCCAGCCAGAAATGTCCCTTGGCGCGAATGACGCCGGGCCAGGGCTGCCTGACGAACTTGTCGAACTTTTCGGGATCGAACGGCCGGCGCGCGCGATAGACGAAGTTCGTCACGCCGTATTCCTCGGTCTCCGGCACGTGATCGGCAAAGCCGTAGAGCTCTTTGAACCAGAGCGGATGCTGCTGCGCCCGCTCGAAGTCGAACCGGCCGGTGTCGAGAATGCGATCGAAGGCGACCCGGCTGTGGTTGGCTTCGATCAGATCCGCGTCCGGATTGAGCGCGCGGATGATTTTCCTGGCCGCCTCGCGCTGCGCTGGCGAGGCATCGTCGACCTTGTTGAGAACGATCACGTCGGCAAATTCGATCTGCTCGACGAGGAGATCGACGAGCGTGCGCTTGTCGTTCGCCAGCGCTTCGCCGCGCTGATCGAGAAAATCCGTCGACGAATAGTCTTTGAGCAGGTTCACGGCGTCGACCACGGTGACCATGGTGTCGAGACGCGCCACATCGGAGAGGCTTTCGCCGTCTTCGGAACGGAAATCGAAGGTCGCCGCAACCGGCAGCGGTTCGGAGATGCCGGTGGATTCGATCAAGAGGTAATCGAAGCGGCCATTTTCTGCGAGGGCGCGCACCTCCTTCAGGAGGTCGTCTCGCAGTGTGCAGCAGATGCAGCCATTCGTCATCTCGACGAGCTTCTCGTCAGTCCGGGACAGGTTCGCATCGCCATCGCGAACCAGATCCGCATCGATGTTCACCTCGCTCATGTCGTTGACGATCACGGCCACCTTCAGGCCGTGCCGGTTGTTCAGGACGTGGTTCAGCAAAGTGGTCTTTCCAGCCCCGAGGAAGCCGGACAAGACGGTGACGGGGAGTTTTTGCATGGAGATCGAAGAGCCTTTTCAAGGGGATAGGGCGGTGACGCGTGGGGAGGGGCATTGGGACCGAATATGTAATGTTATAACATTACATTCGTTGGCGACGCCGACGTCAAGCCGTTTTGCAGCTCAGCTGAAATTCACGCGAACATTGAGGTGGATGATCGTTGTAACGATCGGCTGCCGCTCAGCCCTAGGCAGCAGCGCGCTCGAAGGACCGGCGCGACGGACTTAGCCGTATTCGTCGCCAATCCCGTATTCGCGGTAGATCTCGAGCGGATCCGTGTCCGGAAACAGGCGGCATTTGGCCTGGGCGAGGTGCAGGCTCACCGCCGACGGCTCCTTGCCGTTCGCCAGCATCTTGCGGATGTCGTCCATATGCGCGCTCGGCTGGTGTTTTGGTTCGAGCTGCTCCAGCGCGACGAGCGCAGTCGCCAGGGCCTCGGTCAGCACCCAGTCGTCGTGGCCCGTGATTCCCTTCTTCGGCATCGGCAGACCCCACATGCGGTGGCTGTGCCAATGTACCGTAGCTTCCGGCGAATCTCCATCGCGCAGCTGGCAACCTCGCGCTTACGTGGAACACGCAGGCCCCGGTACTCTCGCTTGCATTATGAACGCGCGTGGCTAAAAGGCGGCCGGCGATCGAATCTTTGTCGAAATAAAGATGACGTAGACGGGTCGCACCGCTCAGGGCTGGAGCCAGCATGGTCTTTCTTAGCTTCGTCTACCGCTTCGTGACGAACTTCGCCTTCATGGCGATGGTCTATTTCAGCCTGAATTTCATGGAGAAATACCAGAACCGGGCGATCCTCGCGATCCTCGTGCTGGTCTATGCCGGCATGCGCGCGGCCTCGACGCTGCGTGCGTTCTATTTCTTCCAGAAGATCGAGAAGCTCGAGGCGGAGACCAAGCGCCTGCAGGCTCCGATCAATGACGGTTCGGGCGCAACGAACGCGCGCAAGCAGGTCGTGGCCGACGTTGCCCGGCTGCGCCGCGACGGCGAGCTCAAGTCCTATATGGACCTGTTCTTCCTGGCGCTGATCGTGCTGCTCTGTGTCGCCAACATCATGCGCCAGTAGAGCTTACTGCGCGCGCTTCTTCAGGCTGGCGACGCGGGTCGGATGCGTCGCGGAACTCCGCGGTGTGGCGCCCTTGGGCGCCGTGCTCTTGGGGGCAATGCTCTTGGGGGCGGTGCCCGTAGCCTGCGCGGTGTGCTTCGCTCCGGCCGGCGCCGTATGTGCGGTCCGATGTCCGCGCGACTTGCCGGCCTTGCCCTTGGCCGCATGGGGCGTCTCGGCCGCCATTGCCAGCCGCATCGCGGCGCGCCGCGACAAGGTCGTCGACAGCAGGACCTCGACCGAGCCCTCGGGGATGGCAAAGAGATCGCGGTCGGGCACGGGCAGGGTGGCTGCGACATTCGCCAGCGCCATTGTCTTGCGCGGCAGCAGCGGCTGATGCTCGGTCTGCGCGTTGAGGTCGGCAAGCGAGGGCGCCGGCAGTGTCTTGGTCTGCGCGAACACGAAGTTCGGCACGGACGGCCAGCGGGCGATCGGCACGGTCTCGGTCGGTGGATGCAGCAGCCATTCCACCGGCGTGGTCGGCGTTGCCGGCCGGTCGGCGGTCGCGGGCACCACATGCACGATGCGATAGCCGCGCGCCTTGAGGTCGCGGATGATCTTCGGCAGCGCCGCCACCGTACGGGGCTGGATGTCGTGCAGCAGCAGGATGCCCTTGCCCTTGGCTTCCAGCCGCTGGATCGCGAGCTGATAGACGCGGTCGGACGACACATGGCGCCAGTCGTCGGCGGGGAAGTCGGCGCTCCAGACCTGGATGCCGCGCGAGATCAGGAGGTTTTCGACGCCTTCGGCGCGCATCAGGCCGGGAATGCGGAAGAACGGCGCGAGCTTGGACGAATCGGTCATCGCGGCCGAGGTCCACTCGATGCCGCCGTTGATCTGCGCCTCGGCCTTGTCGAGCGGCATCCGGTCGAACGTCAGCGGATGGTTCATGCTGTGCGTGCCGACAGTGTGGCCCGCGGCAATCAGCTTGCGCACGCCTTCCGGGTTCGCCTTGGCCTGCTCGCCGATGATGAAGAAGGTCGCCTTGATGCACTCGTCGTCGAGCATCTTGAGGATCTGGTTCGAATATTTCGGCAGCGGACCGTCGTCGAAGGTCAGAACGACTTCATGGTCTTTCAGCGGCAGCGTTTCGCGGTACTGCATGGTGCCGATGCGCGGATGCTCGCGCGGATCGACCACGAGGGTGCGGGAGGTCCCGAGTGCATCCGGATGGCCGGGACAGTCCGCCGCAAGGGCCGCCGGTGAACCGACGACCAACAGCCCCAGACACAGGACGATCCACGATCGCGTCCGAACAACAACGCTACTTCCGATCATGAACCTCGTCTGCCTCCTTACGCGACTGCCGCCTCAATTGGTCGGAGACGCCCAGAAACGGTTCAGGCGCAATACCCTCTACATCCTTGCATGCCGTAGCATGAACAGACTGTTAATAGGGCCCAAATCACCCCATTTTGCACCGCCGTGACATTACGGCATCAATGCGCATCGGCGCTCTTCTGTGATGTGCCCGCCGGCACGACGTGAACGACCCGATAACCGTTGTCCCTGAGGTATCGCAGGAAGGCCGGCATGATCGCGGCCGTGCGTGCCTTGGGGTCGTGGAAGAGGATGATGCCCTTGCCGGCGGCGGCGAGGCGCTCGGTGACGAGCTTCAATTCCTGCTCCGGCGTCATCTCGTTCCAGTCGCTGGCCCAGAGGTCGGCCCCGAACACGACGATGCCGCGTGACTGGAGCAGGTCGAGCTGCGCTGGCGTCCCCTCGAAATAGGGGAAGCGGAAGAACGGCGTCGAGGGCGTCGTCGTCGACGCGCCTTTGAGCGCCGTCTCGTCGGCTGCGATGCCGCGGTCGATCTCGCTCTTCGCCTTCTCGAACGGGATCCGCGCCATGAACGGGTGCGACCAGGTGTGGTGGCCGATGGTGTGGCCCTCGCGCGCGATGCGCTTGACCATGTCAGGATGTTCGGAGGCGTGCAGGCCAATCAGGAAGAAGGTCGCGCGCACGCATTCCTGCGCCAGCGCCGCCAGCACCTTCGACGTCGTCGGCGGATGCGGGCCATCGTCGAAGGTCAGCACGACCTCGTGATCGGCGAGCGGCAGCGTCTGCGGAAAGCTCTTCAGGCCGACGCGCGGCGTGGTCTTGGCGTCGACGCTCAGAACGCGCGAGGTGCCGAGCGCGTCCTTGCGCGGGCAGTCCGCGGCCTCCGAAGCGGCGATGCCGGCGAGGCCCGCGAAGACCGCGCCCACCGAGATCGACATCCATTTCAGCCGAAGCATCTTTGCCATTGCGCTCGCAGTTCGCTTGTGGGTATTGCCTGACCGTCAGCTCAGACCACTCGTTCCAACCTGTCAAACGGCGAGGCGCGCCATGGATGAACATATGGACGGTGCCCCATCCGCCGAGGCCTCGGTACTCGACCACGTTCCGATGCGCAATGAAGACGGCGAAATTCGTCATGAATTCGTCGAGGAGATTGCCCATGCGATCGAGGCCGGCGACAGCGCCGCGCTGCGCGCCTGCGTCGCCGAGCTGCACGAGGCCGATCTCGGCGATCTGATCGGAGCTCTCGCGCCCGACCACCGCGTTCGCCTAGTCGAGCTGACCGGGCGCGACTTCGACTTCTCGGCGCTGAACGAACTCGACGAGGGCGTGCGCGAGGAGATCCTCGAGGAGCTGCCGCCGGAGACCGTCGCGGAAGGCGTCCGCGAGCTCGAATCCGACGACGCGGTCGAGCTGCTGGAAACCCTCGACGAGGCGGAGCAGGAGGAAATCCTCGAGAAGCTGCCGTTGCAGGAGCGCGTCGCGCTCGAGCGCAGCCTGCTTTATCCCGAAAATTCCGCCGGCCGCCGGATGCAGACCGAGTTCATCGCGGTGCCGCAGGATTTCACCGTCGGGCAGGCGATCGACTACATGCGCGAGACGCCGGATCTGCCCGACCGCTTCTACGAGATCTACGTCGTGGACAAGGACCAGCACTGGCAGGGTGCGGTCTCGCTCGACGTCCTGCTCCGCGCTCGCCGCCCGGTGGCGCTTGCCGAGCTGACCGACGAGGATCGTCGCCGCGTCTCCGTCCTGGAGGACCAGGAGGAGGTGGCGCGCATGTTCGGCAAGTACAATCTCGTCGCGGCCCCGGTGCTCGACACCCAGGATCGCCTGGTCGGCGTCATCACCGTCGACGACGTCGTGGACGTGATCGAGGAGGAGGCGGACGAAGACCTCAAGGCGCTCGGCGGCGTCAACAGCGACGAAGAACTCTCCGACACCGTGTTCACCATTGCGCGCGCGCGGTTCAACTGGCTGCTGGTCAATCTCGCCACCGCCTTTCTTGCATCCTCGGTGCTCGGCCTGTTCGAGGGGCAGCTCGAGAAGATGGTCGCGCTTGCCGTGCTGGCGCCGATCGTCGCGAGCCAGGGCGGCAATGCCGCGACCCAGACCATGACGGTCGCGGTGCGCGCGCTTGCGACGCGCGAGCTCGGCTCCTCCAACGCCTGGCGGGTGGTGATGCGCGAAGGCCTGGTCGGGCTCGTGAACGGCCTTGCCTTCGCCTTGATCACGGGCATCGCGGCGGTGGCCTGGTTCAAGATCCCGGGCCTCGGCATCGTCATCGGGCTTGCGATCATCTGCAACCTCGTCGCGGGCGCGCTCGGCGGCATCCTGATCCCGATGGCGCTCGAACGTGTCAGGGCCGATCCGGCGGTCGCGTCAGGCACGTTCGTCACGACGGTGACCGACGTCGTCGGCTTCTTCTCCTTCCTCGGCATCGCGACGCTGTGGTTCGGGTTGAGGTAAGGCGCGCTATGCCCTCGCGTGTTCCGGGCGCGCTGCAACGCCCTTCGCGTTGCTGCGCAGAACCGGGACCCAGAAAGCAGCACGGCACGTGGTGGCGAAATGGGCCCCGGCTCAGCAGCGCACCGCTGCGCGCTGCGCTGCGTCCGGGGCACGAGACCGTCTTCGCCCACCATCATCTTTAATCCGAACTTAAGCGACCTGCCGCATCATTGCCCGTGCTTGGGGGAATGAACATGCGGTTGCGGCTGAAGGCGGACGGACGGGTCGTCGAGTTGCGGGATGGGCAGGAGCTTCCGGTCCAGTCGTTTGCGGTCCAGCCGTTGCCGGTCCAGCCGGCGGCCAATGCCGCCCCTGGCGAAGATGCCAGCTCGCTTGCGGTGCGCGCTCTGCGCCGTCGCGCCTGTCTCACCCAGATGGAGTTCGCCGCCAAGCTCGGCGTTCCCGTCGAGACCATCCGCAACTGGGAGCAGGGCAAGCGCGCCCCGCGAGGACCCGCCCGCGCGCTGCTCGCCGTGATCGCGCATGCGCCGGACACCGTATTCCAGGCGCTCGCCAAAGCCTGACGTCAAGGCCGGGCGCGAACCTCCCGTTAGCATTGCCCTGAATATCCGGCCCGGCGCCGGCGCCGGCGTCGTCCGTTGGCAGTGTCACGGGCCGGGTCCATAATGGCGCCCGGATGATGTTTTGAGGCGATCGCAACAGAGAGGATTCCTCATGCTGTTCGTCGAGGCCAATGGCGCAAGGATACCGGCGATCGGGCTCGGGACCTGGGAGCTGGGCGGGCGCGCTTGCGGCCGCGTGGTCGAGCAGGCGCTGCGGCTCGGCTATCGCCACATCGACACTGCGCAGGTCTACGACAATGAGCGCGAGGTCGGCGACGGCCTGCGCGGCTCAGGCGTGCGCCGCGACGACATCTTCCTCACGACAAAGGTCTGGACCAACCATTTCGCGCCCCATGATCTCGAACGCTCGGTCAAGGAGAGCCTCGCCCGGATGCGGCTCTCCTCCGTCGATCTCCTGTTGCTGCACTGGCCCAATTCGCACGTGCCGCTGGAGGAGACACTGGGTGCGCTGTCGCATGCCAAGCGCATGGGCCTGACCCGCCACATCGGCGTTTCCAATTTCACCGTGGCGCTGACCGAGCAGGCGGTGGCGCTGTCGCCGGAGCCACTCGTCTGCAACCAGGTCGAATATCATCCTTATCTCGACCAGACGAAGGTGAGGGCAACCTGCGACCAGCATGGCCTCGCACTGGTCGCCTACAGCCCGATCGCCAGGGGGCGCGTCAAGGCCGACCAGACGCTCGCCGGGCTCGGGCGCGCGCATCGCAAGACGCCGGCACAAATCTGCCTGCGCTGGCTGGTGCAACAGAATGTCGCTGCGATCCCGCGCACCTCGCGCGTCGAACGTCTGTCGGAAAACATCGATATTTTCGATTTCGAGCTCTCGGACGACGAGATGGCCCAGATCGCCGCGCTGGCAAATCCCAAGGGCCGCCTGACCGATTTCGGCTTCGCGCCAAAATGGGATTGAGAGGGGGCCGCTGTATGCTAGGACCGGCGTGGCAACCCAAGATCGATCGATGGAACTGCGGAAGATCATACGGACGGACATTGCAGCGTCGGCGGTCGCGCATCTGACGCTGGTGGCGCTGATTATCCTGATCAGCGAAGTCCATCCGTTTCACGCCGCGGTGCCCGAGACTGTTTCGGTGGACATCGTCACGCCGGAGCAGGTGAAGGAGGAGGAGGCCAAGGCCGAGGAGAAGGCTCAGGAGCAGGCGAAGGAGAAGCCGCCGGAGCCGCTGCCGGACCTGAAACTGCCGAAGCTGGATTTCACCGACAAGGACAAGGCGGAACCCGCGCCGAAGCCTGCGACCAAGCAGCAGGCCGCGGCGCCGTCGCCGTCACCGCAGGCCTCGCCTGAACCGCAGCAGAAACAGCCGCAGCCGCAACCCTCGCAGGCACCGAAGCAGCGGGAGGCCAATGTGCAGCCGCAGCCTCAACAGCCGCAGCCGTCACAACAGCCGCCTCCGCAACCCCAGCAACAACCGCCGCCCCAGGTGATGCCGCAGCCGCCGTCGCAACAGCCGCCGCCACAAGCGATGCAGCAGCCGCAAGCGGCGCCGCCGGCCTATCAGGCGCCGGAGCCTGACGTGACGGTCAAGTACGGCGTCATGCTGGGCTTGCCGCCGGAATTGCCGCCGGAGCTGCCGAAAGACGCCCCCAAGGACGATGGCGGCGATGCCAAGGATTCGATCGCAGCCAAGCTGCCACCCGAGGTCATCGCCGCGCTGCGTCGCCACCTGAAGAGCTGCGCCAAACTGCCGGCCGGGGTCGACCCGACCGACAACGTCAACATCAAGCTGCGCACGGTGTTCGCCACCGACGGCACGCTGGCCCGCCCGCCGATCCTGATCGAAGCTCCGCCATCCGCGAAGGGCGTGGCCATCGTGAAATCCGCGACCGCCGCGCTCCAGGCCTGCCAGCCCTACAAGATGCTGCCGCCCGACAAGTATGGTGAATGGAAGATCTTGGACCTGCCGTTCTCGCCGCGGGATTTTGGCGGAGGGTAGGCGGCTCGTACCCATCCTGCGAGCTAAGGCCTCCCGGTTCGCGGCTTCAGCCATGCCATGATCACGGCGTGCGGCGTTCTCCGGCTGCGTGGCAAGCTATGTCTTTCGATGGTGCGCCGTGCAAAGGCGCCGGCCTGCTCGGCGGAGCCTCGCTGCGCCGGCGCGAGAGCCATCCACTCGCGAATGACGGCACGTCGAATTTTCGATTTTGGCATCGGATCAAATCCATGAGTTCGGGTGGATGTTCACGCGGCCTGCCGAAGGGGGATGGCCTCCGAGCGCCGCGCCAGAAGCACGCTGCCACATGGATGCTCGGCGCCTTGCAGGACGACGAAGCCGCGCTTCGTCACTGCGGCACGAAGAGTGTCCTTCGCAGCTGCCTTCTGCGCGTCGAGCCAGATCACCAGCACGGCGCGGGGGCTCAGGAAATCGTCGAGCCAATCCACTGTCGCATCGAGTGCGTGAAGCGTGCGTCGCCGCCAATCCACGAGCGCGACTTCATATTGACCTGCCGGCCGGCCGCAATTACCTGCAGCAGCCGCCAGCAGATATCCGCGACGATGCAGCTCAATCACTAATTCCATGCTCTTCGCGCCGACCACGACGATGCGTTGCCGCGTCGAGCAGTTCGCGATGGCCATCATCGGATCGATGATCCTGTCGCTGACCCCTGAGTTCGACATCATTTCACCAGTTCGCTACGCCGCGCGAGCTTGCGCGACGGAGCGGATATGGTGCCGGAGGCTGTATGATTTCGAGATTGGCGCGATCGCGGTTGCATAGGATCGGCATAGGACCGGCCTCGGCCGCGCGCTGCCGGAAACTTACGCCGCGCTTATAAACAGACGATGCACTCCCCATCGCATTCAAATGCCGTCAGCGCCATTCTTCCGGCCCGCGCGTGCTATCGCGCCTTGCCTGGAGACAAAAATGTCCGCTTACCGTGCATTGATCGTGGGACTACACGATCGTCCCATCAGAATGATTCACATGGATTGCATCGATGATGAAGCCGCGATCAGCTCCGCGGAGAGGCTCGTCGACGGTCGCGACGTGGAGCTCTGGCAGATGGATCGGCCTGTGGCCAGATTCGATTGCCGGTCCGGGACGATGCGCAGGAAGTAGGCCGGGATATCGCCGAGTGGGCGAGCCTCGCGCCTTGGGATGACGGAGCTAGTCGCGTCGTCATTGCGAACGTAGCGAAGCAATCCGGACTGTCACCGTGAAAAGATCCTGGAGTGCTCGCTGCGCTCGCAGTGACGGTGTGGAGAAAACGCGTGCCGCCCTTCGCTCGCGCGCAGCAGATGCCTCAATAGCCGCGCTTCCGCGTCTCCGCACCATCCATCTCCTCCGGCGCCATCGCCGCCCATGCGCTCGATGCGAACTGCCTTCGCCAGGTGACGATCACCACCGCCGCCGTGGTCACGAACAGCACCCAGGGGCTGACGAACCAGCCGAGATAGCCGAGTGCGAAGAAGAAGGCGCGCTGGCCGCGGTTGAAGTGGCGGCCGGCGGATTCGAACAGGCGCGAGGTGCGGATGACGTGGGCCTCGGCCTCGGGCGTGTCGCGCCGGTCAGCCGGCGGCATGCCGCCAAACAGGATCGCGACATAGTTGAACAGGCGATAGGCCCAGGCGAATTTGAAGAAGGCGTAGACGCAGATCAGCACGAGGCCGACGCATTTCAGCTCCCACATTGCGGGCGAGGTGCTGAGGTCGATCGGCAGCTTGCTCAGGATCGTGATGGCGTCGTTGGTGGCATGCAGCAATGCCAGTGCGCCGCCGAGCGCGAACAGGCTGGTGGAAGCGAAGAAGGCGGTGCCATTCTGGAGCGAGGCCATGATCTGCATGTCGACCATACGGGTGTCGCGGTCGAGCAGGCGGCGGACCCAGACCTCGCGATAGCGGTTCATGCGCGCCGACAGGCTGTCGCGGCCATAGGCCGAGTGCTCCAGCGTCAGGGCATAGACCAGCCATTCGATGATGAAGAAGCCGACGGCCGTGATGTCGACCCAATGCCTGCCCATGTCTCACTCCTCACGAAGATCGCAACGATTGCCACGCGCGGCCGGGTGCGGCAACGATTGATTGGCAGCAGGCGATGGCGCTAAAAGCAGCCGCATCCAAAGGACCTAGGGAAGGACCAGCGACATGGCAGCGCTCAAGCTCGCGATCGGAAACAAGAACTACTCGTCATGGTCGATGCGGCCATGGCTCGCACTGCGCGCCAATGACATCCCGTTCGTCGAGACCGTCATTCCGCTCTACACGGATAATCCCGCGGACAAGGATCGGATCCTGTCCTTCAGCCGCGCCGGCAAGGTGCCGGTGCTGGTCGACGGCGACATCACGGTGTGGGATTCGCTCAGCATCATCGAGTACATCGCCGAGCGCTATCCGGACGTGAAGCTGTGGCCCGACGATGTCGCCGCCCGCGCACACGCCCGTTCGGTGTGCGCCGAGATGCATTCCGGCTTCATGGCCTTGCGCAACGAATGCGGCATGAACCTGCACCGCCCCGTGGGCGCCGTGACGCTGTCGGCGGACGCCAGGGCCAACATCGCGCGCGTGCAGGAGATCTGGCGGGAGTGCCGGGCGCGCTACGGTGCCAAGGGACCGTTCCTGTTCGGCCGCTTCGGTGCGGCGGATGCGATGTACGCCCCGGTCGTGCACCGTTTCCGCACCTACGCGATCGAGGTCACGCCGGAGACCAGAGCCTACATGGACACGATGATGGCGCTGCCGGCGTTCCAGGAATGGACCCGTGACGGGATCGCCGAAACGCTCGTCATCGAGAAATTCGAGAACGTCTAACCCGCGAATGTGATCGGGCGCCGCTTGACGATGTGCAGGCTGGCGGCGCTCAATCGCGGCGGAAGGACCGCTTGGGAGAGGGCAGGGGCATGGGAATTCTGGACTCGCTGGAAAACAATCCGGCGCTTCGCAGCGCGCTCGGCCAGCTCGGCGCCGCGGTCCTGCCGGCGGTGTTGAACGAGGTGCTCGGCAGCAACAATCAGGGCGGCCTCAGCGCAATCGTCGCGAAGCTCCAGCAGTCCGGCTTCGGTGACCAGGTCAAATCCTGGCTCGGCAACGGCCAGAACCTGCCGATCTCGGCCGACCAGCTCCGCGCGGTGCTCGGCAGCGACACGGTTCGGCAGCTTGCGGCGCGCTACAACATCCCGGTCGATCAGCTCGGCCAGATTCTGGCCCAGGAACTGCCCAAGGCCGTGGACCAGGCAAGCCCGGAGGGGCATCTGCCCCACACCGCCTGAGGGAGCCGGTTCCAGCGGTATCCTCCACTCACCGGTTCCCGCACTATCGTCCTGAAAATACTGCCGGATCGGCCTATTTGCCATGCCTGTATACCGCTGGCCAAAACGCCGCATTGCGTGCTATATGTCACGCCGGGTTTTCAGCCGGTCCGACGCAGTGGGACCCTGGGCACGGCCGGCGCTGTTTGAGTCATGGAGATGGGCGTTGAAGCATAAATTCCCCGTGGGAACGCGCGTACTGTTCACTGCCAGCAACGTCGCGCGCCCGGCTGCGAGTGGCTCATACGAGATCATCCGCCTGCTGCCGACGGATGGCGACGACTGCCAGTACCGCATCAAGAGTTCGACTGAAGCGTTCGAGCGCGTCGCCAAGGAAAGCCAGCTCGCCCAATCCTGACGGATGACGGTGCCGCGCGTTGACATCGCGAAGGAATTTGCTTCGCTCGCCGTCAAAAGGCCCCCTTCGCCTCGACATGGTGAACCGGGGGCAGTTGCCGACTCGCGGGGGCTCGCTTTGACCATTCGCTCTTTGCTCGCGTGAGGGACGTCGCGCATGAACTGGGCATGGGCCACTTCGTTCGACCAAATCTCGCGCCCACAGGCCTTTCCGATGTGGATGATCCTGGTAGCCGCCGGCCTCCTCGGCCTGATTCTCCTGATTACGCTGGTGCGCGCCGAAAGGTCGGTTGCCAACGGCGCGCTGACCGTCATCACGCTGCTTTCCATTGCCATCGCCGTGGCTGCCACCGTGCGCGTCTATGGTCCGGCGGAGGAGGCGCCGCCCGGCGAGGCGCGCGCGCAGAGCGCGGTCGTCGCCAGCCTGCCGGCGCTGTCCTGTCTCGACGATCTCGCCGGCAATGCCGTGGCGATTGGTTGCGAGAAGGCGCTGTTCGGCTCGCCTGACGCGGCGGCTGCGGCGGTCTCCTACACCGCCGCACGGATCGACCGGCTCACCGCGCTCGGCGATGCCGCGACCGCCGAGAAGAGCCTGACGCTGGACGTGAAGGTGCTGCGCAAGGCGCTCGAGCGCGATCGCTACGGCTTCGTCGCGCAGGTGCTGGTTGCGCGCGACGGCTGCACGCAGTTCGACTGCCCCGCCTTCCGCTCGCTGACCGATCAGCAGCGGGTCGCCGCCAACATGGATTCCCATCTCTACGACACGCTGGTCGCACGCTATGCGCCGGGCTGGAACGCGCCCGCAACGGCCCCGGCGATGCCGGCCACCGCGGCGCTTGCCGGGATGCCGCCATCGATGCCGACGGGCAGGCCGACCAATGCGGAGTTCCCGAGCGCGTCTTCGACGCCGCCGGTGAGCATCATGAATCCGGAGCCGCCCACGGCGGCGGTGCGACAGGCGGCGCCTGCCGGAGGCGCAGCCTCGGCGCCGCGCGCGTCCGCTCCGACCTCGGCGCAGGCTGCTGCTCCTGCGGCGCCGGCTGCGAAGAAGCCGCCGGCGCCGAAGGCCGCGCGTGCGCCGGCCGCAGCACCGGTTCCGCTCGCCCCGCCGGCCCCCCCAGCCGCGGCTCCTGCGGCTGCGGATAACGAATAGTTCGGCATTCCAAATGCGTGGCGGCCCGGCTAATGCTGGGGCCATGCCGCTACATCTGATCAAGCTCGCCGTCGGCTGCGACTCCGTCAAGGAATTGAAGGGGTGGGTCGCCGAACGGATGCAGACCGCCAAGAAGAAGGGTCTGCCGCAACATCACATCCACATCACCCGCATGGTGCCCAAGCGCGACGCCGAGATCCTGGCGGGCGGATCGCTCTACTGGGTGATCAAGGGCGAGATCGCCGCGCGTGAAAAGATCATCGGCATCGAGCCGTTCCGCGACAAGGACGGCATCGGCCGTTGCCGGATCGTGATGCAGCCGAAGGTGATCTCGGTATCGCCGCGGCCGATGCGGCCGTTCCAGGGCTGGCGCTACCTCAGCGACGATTCCGTGCCGCCCGATCTCGGCAAGTCGGCCGCCGGCTCGATCGCGGCGATGCCGGAGCCGATGCGACGCGAGCTGCGCGATCTCGGACTGCTCTGACGCGGCCGCTCATGGCGGCGTGACGATGTGCAGCCGCGCCCAGTCGGAGGACGGCATCACGACCGGACGTCCGCCTTCGCCGATGGCGTCGATGATGTCGACCAGCTCGGGCTCGACGCCCATCTCGTGCAGGTACTTGCGATACTGCTCGCCAAAGATCGCCGTCAGGCTCTCGCGCTGTTCGGGCGCCACGTTGGGCGCGCGGCGATTGCGGATGGAGCGGCCGGCCAGCACCACCGTCGCACCTTGCGGGAGGCTGCGATGCACCCCGCCGGCGAGCATGAGGACGCACGCGAAATCGCACGCCGGATCCGGCAAGGATACCTTGGCGTCGAGCGGCCCGCCCGGGCGCTTCAGCGCAAAACAATCCGCCTCCGGTTTGCCGGCGCAGGCCTCGACCTCGGTCGCGCCGGCGGTGGCATCCAGGCCGCGGTCGCGCAGGATGCGGCCCATGCTGACCGCAACATTGAGGTTGGAGCCGCCCCGGCTATGGATGACGAGCGGCAGCTTCTGTCCCGCCTGGCGATCGAGAATTGCGATCAGCCGCTTGTAGCTGTCCCATTGCACCGTGCCCTCGGCGGCGATCCAGTCGGAGCAGCCCGGTCCGCAGGCCCCGGCGGCGCCATGGGCGACGTAGAAGATCATCGCATCCGGCGGCGACCCGTAGAGGCCGATCGGCGGGCGCTGTTGTGCCTGGGCGGCAGTCGCGGCGACAAGCGCCAGCACGCCGTTCACGATCATCGTGCGGATGAATGACATGCCCCTGCCGGTCGGCTCGTTTCCTCGCCCCGATCATCCATCCGGGCGAGGCAACGCGCAAGATCGACCCTGGCAGTTACACCGCGATATTGTCGATCAGCCGGGTCGTGCCGAGCTTGGCCGCCACCAGGATCCGCAACGGGCCGTCCTTGCGCGAGGTGACCTGCGCCAGCGTCTCGGCATGGCGCGCCTCGAAATAGTCGAGCGCAAAGCCGGCCGACGTGATCATCCCGGCGCCGCGCGCCATCGCGGATGCGATCGCTTCGCCGGCGCGGATGCGCCCGGCGCTGTCCTTCATGGCGCGGTACAACGTGGTCGCGGTCTGCCGCTCCTCCGGCGAGAGATAGACGTTGCGCGAAGACATCGCGAGCCCGTCGCGCTCGCGCACGGTGCGGGAGCCGGTCACCTTGACGCCGAGGTCGAGGTCGCGCGCCATCTGCGTCACCACCCGCAGTTGCTGAAAGTCCTTCTCGCCGAAGATTGCGACATCCGGCCGGCATTGCGTGAACAGCTTGCCGACGACGGTGGCGACGCCGCCGAAGAAGTGCGGCCTGAAGCGGTCCTCGAGGCCGGCCAGCGCCGGCCCCTCCGGCACGATGCGGGTCGCAAAGCCGTCCGGATACATCGCCTCGGCGCCGGGGTGCCAGACGATGTCGACGTCCTCGGCGGCGAGCTTGGCGAGATCGGACTTCCAGGTGCGCGGATAGGCACCAAAGTCCTCGGTCGGCGCGAACTGGGTCGGGTTGACGAAGATCGACACCACGACGCGACTCGCGCGCCGCCTGGCGAGGCGCACCAGCGACACATGTCCGTCATGGAGCGCCCCCATGGTCGGGACCAGCGCGATCGTGGCCTTTCGCTTGCGAAGATTGTCGACGGCGCGTCGCAAGGCGGGGACCGTGCGGGCGATCAAGGGGCTTCGTGACATCAGGACTCGACGGGGTTGGGAATGGGAAGCGGGCGCGTCCCGGCGCCCGGCCGGCTAACCTTAACAAGCGCCGATCGTGGACGCCATGCATTCGGATGCGGCACAGCATCCCGCGCGAGGCCGCGCACGATGTCGCGACATGGCTGAATCACAAGCGAGAGATGGTGCCGTGATTCATTTCGAACACGGCGCGCTGCGATTTGCATTTACTGTCACGCATTTCACTTGACCGCAGACGCGGCCAACTCGAAGATATTCATCAGGGGTGTTGAGGATCGCTATGCTTGTGCAGGCTAGCCAAGGCCAATCCGGCTCGGCGCATGTCGTCGTGCTCGGCAACGAAAAAGGCGGCTCCGGCAAGTCGACCACCGCCCTGCACATCGCGGTCGCGCTGCTGAAGGCCGGCCAGCGCGTCGCCACGATCGACCTCGACTGCCGTCAGCAGAGCTTTACCCGCTACATCGGCAACCGTTCCGCCTGGGCGCGCCGCACCGGCCTCGGCCTCGAGCTGCCGGTGCATCGCTGCATCAAGCTCGGCGAGACCATGCAGATCGCCGAGAACGAGAATTCCGAGTTCCAGCAGTTCATGGAGGCGGTCTCGGCGGTCGAAAGCAATTTCGACTTCATCGTCATCGATACGCCGGGCACCGACAGCTATCTGATGCGCTTGGCGCACTCGATGGCCGACACGCTGGTCACGCCGATCAACGACAGCTTCCTCGATTTCGACGTGCTCGGCACCGTCGATCCCGCCAACTACGCAGTGACGGGCGAGAGCCACTATGCCGAGATGGTGCGGGATGTCAGGCGCAAGCGGCGCCAGCTCGACGGCTCCAGCACCGATTGGATCGTCGTGCGCAACCGCCTGTCGATGCTCGGCTCCCGCAACAAGCAGCTCGTCGCCGAGGGCCTCAAGGATTTGTCGCTACGGCTCGGCTTCCGCTACGTCGACGGCTTCGCCGAGCGCGTCGTCTATCGCGAATTTTTTCCGCGCGGCCTGACCGCGCTCGATGAGATCGACGAGGCCACGCTCGGCATGCGGCCCAACCTTGGCCATCTCACCGCGCGGGAAGAGGTGACGGGCCTGCTCCGCCAGCTCAAGCTGCCGCTCGACGAACGCGGCCGCCGCCGTGCGGCAAATCGCGCCGAGTGGTTCAGCCAGGTCGACAAGCCGCTCGAGGTCCACGACATCCTCGGCGCCTGAGGTGGCGGTATATCGCTACTTCCAGCCGATTGAAGCTGCCGGTTCCCGCCGGAACTGAGTGCGGGCTTGGCCGTTTCACCCTGTGTTTACCGTGAAATTGAAGCCAATCGAGACCGGTTGCGTCGGATGGTAGCCTGCACCTGACGTAGCCGCCTGAGAACGGGATGCCCAAGAAACGCGTGCGCCGCACAATGAAAGGGCTGAAGGTTCACAATATTTAAGCTTCCTGTCACGCGGCTGTGACATATATTAGGGAATAGGCGACCAGGGGCCGAAGAGCCCCGGAAGAACACGATTTTCAACAGGGATTCAGGCCGCAAGAGCCTGAGGCTGAGGACGAAAATGAAGCGTGGAATTGCCGTTCTGGTTTCGGTTAGTGCCCTCTTCGGCGTCGCCTATGTCACGGCGAGCAAGTGGGCGATCAGGCACGAGACCGTCACCTTCTACGACGCCTCGCGCGACAACCGTCCGGTGCCTGTCGATATCGCGGTCCGCCGCGACAAGGAAATGCAGGCCAATGCCGGCATGATCACGCTGCCGGTTGCCGTGATCAATCACGGCAACACCGTCAAGAATACCGAGTACGGCTTCCTCGCCAACATCTTCGCGGCGCGCGGCTATATGGTCGTAAGCCCGCAGCATGATTTGCCGACCGATCCTCCCATGGTGACCAAGCCCGGTGAGCTCTATGTCGGCCGGTTGCCGCAGATCCTGCGCGGCGTTGCCAACATCCATCTCGCCATGCAGGAGATGAAGAAGGTTCAGCCCAACGCCGATTACGACAGGGTGACGATGGTCGGCCACTCCATGGGCGGCGACATCACGATGTATTTCGCCAAGCAGTATCCCGATGAGGTCAAGAAGGTCGTCACGCTCGACAATCTGCGCGTGCCCTTCGTCACTGCCGGCAAGTTCAAGATCCTGTCGTTCCGTTCGCAGGATCCGCAGTTCAAGACCGACGCGGGTGTCATCCCGACCGACGAGGAATGCGAGAAGGCCGGCATCCAGGTCGTGAAGACCGAATTCCAGCACAACGACATGCGCGACACCGGTCCGGATGCGGCGAAGAACTCGATCCAGAGCATGCTCGACAAGTTCCTGAGCGACGGCGACAGCGCCGTGGCGCCCGTCGATACGCGCTCGGCCCCGCCCAATATCCTGGAGCCCGGTCCGGTTGCTCTGATGGCGCCTGCCAAGAGCTGACACCGACATAGGCTGACACCGACACCGCTCCGATCGTCTGCACGACCCGCAAAGCCTCCGCCGGCATCCGCCCGCGGAGGCTTTGCACATTGACCGGGCCGCAGGCGCTATCCACATTAGCCGCTCACGCAAGAAGCGAGCAGGGATGTCCGGCGAACCCGTCAAACCGCGTGGCCGTGATGCCGTCTCGAGCCAAACCGGCGGCACGCTGCCTCAAGCCAGCACCGCGGAGGACATCGCCGCGTTCGTCGCCAAGGCGCGTGCGCTGTCGCCGCATGCCCCCGGCGCGAAGGGGCGGCTGATTTTTGCGCTGGATGCGACAATGAGCCGGCAGCCGACCTGGGACATGGCCTGCGCGCTCCAGGCGGACATGTTCCGCGAGGCCGCAGCGATCGGCAGCCTCGACATCCGGCTCGTCTACTATCGCGGCTTGAACGAGTGTCGCGCCACGGGCTGGATCTCCGACAGCGCGAAGCTCGCGACGCTGATGAGCAAGATCGACTGTCGCGGCGGCGACACCCAGATCGGCAAGGTGCTGAGCGACGTGCGGCGCGAGGCGGTCGCTTCGGGCGTGCGTGCGGTCGTTTTCGTCGGCGATGCCATGGAGGAGAAGGTCGACGAGCTCTGCGCCAAGGCCGGCGAGCTCGGCATGCTCAAGGTCCCCGTGTTCGTGTTTCAGGAAGGCGCCGACGCCGTGGCCGAGCAGGCCTTTCGCGAGATCGCGCGGCTGACCGGCGGGGCCTGGTGCCGGTTCGATCCCGGCGCGGCGGCGCAGCTTCGCGAGCTGCTGCGCGCGGCCGCGGCTTATGCCGCCGGCGGCCGGGAGGCGCTGTTGAAACTTGCCAAGAGTGCGAGCGGTGCGGCCAAGCTGATCGGGCAGATGAAGTAGCGGCCCGCGTCGGAGACGGACGCCATGCATTTTGCCGTGAGGGCGACTATATTCCGGCCATGACCCTGATCGCCGGCGCCATCGCCGTTATCACGCTTTATCTGCTGCTCCAGATGTTCCGCTCCGCCAATCCGGCGGTGCTGGCGCGCACCATCAAGTTCGGTGGCGGCGTGGTGGCGCTCGCGGTCGCAGCGTTCACTGGCCTGCGGGGCGAGCTGGCGGTGGCGATCCCGCTCGGGATTTTCGGCGCCGGGCTCCTGGGCTGGACGCCGCTGGCGAATGCCGGCTTCGGCAATATCGGCGGGCTGTTCGGCGGTGGCGCAACGCGCCCGGCCGGACAGGCCTCGCGCGTACGCTCGCAATTCCTGGACATGCGGCTCGACCACGATTCGGGGCAGCTCGCCGGCCAGATCGTCGCCGGTCCTCACGCCGGGCGCGATCTCCAGGAGTTCGATCTCGCTGGCCTGCTGGCGATGGCTCCGGCGTTCGACGCCGAGAGCGTGGCCCTACTTGAAAGCTATCTGGACCGCCGGTTTCCCGCTTGGCGTCAGAACGCGCAGGGCGATGCGGCAGGGCGGCAGCGCCGCACGGCGCCGAGCGGCAAAATGACGGCGGAGGAAGCCTATCAGATCCTTGGCCTGCAGCCGGGCGCGGGGCGCGACGACATCAGCCGGGCGCACAAGTCCCTGATGAAGAAACTCCATCCCGACCAGGGGGGCTCGACGTATCTCGCTGCCCGTGTGAACGAGGCCAAGGATACTCTGCTTCGCACGCATAACGGCTAACTCCGGCACTACGCTACAAACGCCCGTACCGCGTAAGCTCCGCTTGCTCTGTCTGCCGTCGCCCCGATGCCCGCCTTTGTCGGCGTGGTCGATCCCTTGAGTAAAGTTTTAACCGTAAATCCTTGACGAGAGGTTGTCGCGGAACTGGCATCGCCGCATCCCCCAAACAAAAATGCCCGCGCAAGGCGCGGGCATTTTGATTGGAGCGGTACGACAGATCAGTTGCGGACGGTGATGCAGGAGATGTCGGCGCGCTTCAGGGCGCGGCAGACGGCTTCGGCCTGGTCCCGCTCGAGCCCGGCGAAACGGGCCCGGTAAAGCTTGCGATTGTCCTTGGCGAGGACCGGCTCGGTGAACGGGTCGGCCTTGCTGAGCAGGCCGCGGGCGGAGCTGCGGGCGGCGTCGATGCGCTGCTGGGCTTCGTTCTCGCTCTCGAGTGCGCCGACTTGGACGATCCAGCCGCTATGGGTGACGACCGGCTTGGTGGTGGCGCTCATCTGGATCGGCTGCGGCACAGGATCGGCCGAAGCGAGCTTCGCAGCAGCCGGTGTGGGCGCGGTGGCCGTTGCGGCCGGCAGCACGCCGAGGATGCCGTTGCCGGTGCCGAAGCCCGCCGGCTGACGGGGCATCTCGGTGCGGGCGAGCTCGGCCTTCGGCGCTTCCGGCTGGCTCGCCATCTCGGGCTTGTTGATGAGATCGGCGCGGGCGACGACGGCGCCGGAGGTCTCCGCGACGTCGGAGCGGGCCGCAATCGTGCTCGTGACCTGCGGTGCGACCTGAGCCGGGGCGGCGGAGGCGACCTTCACGGTGCCGGCCTTGACCTGAACCGTCTTCACCCGGACCGGCTTCATCGGCTCGGACGAGCCGGGGATGATGGAGAGCGGCTGGCTGGAGATCACGCCATTTGTGAGCGGCGCGGGCTCGATCCTGGATTCAGTTGGCCGAACCTCGGGCTTGCTGGTGTCAGGCCTGGCTTGAGCCGGCGGCATCGCGGCGGTCGCGGCCGCCAGCGCCGACAGGCGCGAGGCGAGACGCTGCGGGGCCGTCTCGGGGGCAGGGGCGGCCGCGGCCTGCTGGACCTGCGGAGCGGGGCGGGCCGGGGTCTCCGATGCATCGGCGACGTCGGTATTGGCATCTGCGCCGTTGCGCTCGGTGACAGCGACGACGGTGTGGGTGGTGGCGCCCTTCTCGAGGTTCTCCGCGAGCAGGTTGCGCATGGTGGCGTCGCGCGAGCCGCCGCTGCGGCCGCCGAGCACCACGCCGATCAGGTGGCGGTTGCCGCGACGCATCGAGGTCACGAGGTTGAAGCCGGAGGCGCGGGTGTAGCCGGTCTTGATGCCGTCCACGCCCTCGACGCTGCCGAGCAGGTGGTTATGGTTGCGGATCGACTGTCCGCGCCAATTGAACGTCGAGGTCGCGAAATAGCGATAGTAGCGCGGGAAGCGCTCCTGGATGGCGCGGCCGAGCGTGGCCTGGTCGCGCGCGGTCGTGACCTGCTCGTCGTTGGGAAGGCCGTTGGCGTTGCGGTAGACCGTCTTGGACATGCCGAGCGAGCGCGCCTTGCGCGTCATCATCTGGGCGAAGTCGTCCTCGTCGCCGCCGATCGCTTCCGCGATCACGACGGCCGCATCGTTGGCGGAGCGGGTGACGAGGCCCTTGATCGCGTCCTCGACGCGGATGGTCTGGCCGGCACGCAGGTTCAGCTTGGTCGGATCCTGATCGGCGGCGTGCTGCGACACCGGCATCTCGGTGTCGAGCTTCATCCTGCCGGACTCGAGGCGCTCGAACAGCAGATAGAGCGTCATGATCTTGGTGAGCGAGGCGGGGTGGCGGATTCCGTCTGGGCTCGTTGCCTGGAGCACGGAGCCGGAATTGCCGTCGACGATGATCGATGCGAATTTCGGGCTGGAGCTGTCGGACACATCGCGCTGCACCCGGTGGTGCGCGTAATTGCGCCGGTGACGCCGTGCCTCGGCAGCATCGGTGAAGATGACTACGGCGGTGACCGTAAGAAGCCCGAAAACGCCAACCCGCGCCAAGCGCGAGGAAGACAAGTTTTTACGAAGCATGAAACCCCGTCCCCGTTTCTGACTTGATCACCGGCCCGTGAGGCGAAATTGTGCCCACTCGACCCGGGATCATTACCTGCTCAGGCTGTCTCTCCGCTGGTGTTCGCTGCGGGAAACGTTGGGCCTGAGCCGCTGTTCTGGCTAAGGTGATGTTCTCGAACGGCTTTTGACCATTCGCGGAAGCTGAACACGTCCAGGGAATCAGGGTAGGGGTCCGCGGTTTCCAAAAGCTTAAGGAACCATTGCGGGAAACCCCGGGAATCTCAGCGATTTGCATCTAATTTTGTGCGTCGCACAAGATTCTTGACTTTTTTGTGCGTTGCACTATTTTTGGGCGGAGTCAGGGAGCCGGGGCTTCCGGACCAAAGCCAGGGAAAAAGGATTCCGAAATGTTCAAGGTTGAAGACTTTCAGAGCTACGGGAAAGAGCAGTTCGAGCAGTGCGTTGCTTCCGCGACCTCGATGCAGCATGGCCTCCAGGCGATCGCCAGCGCGTATGGCGACTACACCAAGAAGTCGTTTGAAGACACCAAGTCCTTCGTCGAGAAGCTTTCCGGCGTGAAGTCGCTGGACAAGGCCGTGGAAGCGCAGACCGACTTCGCCCGTTCCAGCTACGAGACCTTCGTTGCGGAATCGCAGAAGATCGCCGGCCTCTACAGCGACCTCGCCAAGCAGGCGTTCAAGCCGGTCGAGACCATCGTTTCGAAGTTCACCCCGGCTGCCAACTAACGTCCTCTGGAACTCCTGGAATCGAAAAGCCCGGCTGGTTCAGCCGGGTTTTTTTGTTGTCGCGACAAAGATCCGGTTCAGCGCGCCACGCGCAGCTTCGACAGCGACGTACCGACGTCAACCCCACACGGTCTGACTCGCCGACATCACCGGACAGAACGTGTCGATGCCGTTCGCCTTGGCGTCGTCGCGCAGCTTCTTCCGTCGCGTGTCGATCTGCGAGGCATTGCTGTACCACCAGCGATTCTGCGCATCGAGACCGCCGGCGAGGAGCACGAGGCCACTGAGCTGATCGACCAGGTTCTTCGCGGCCGTCGGCATCGCCGACATCTTGCCGTCCTGGGCCATCGAGCCGGCGTTGTCGAGCAGCATGGCGACGCGCATGCGCACCAGGGGCCACGCGATTGAACGGCAGCTCGATTGGACCGTAGAAAACCGGAGGTATCCCGCGAAACCGCCGCTGCCGCTTAACGGCCGGATTCCCGGTGAAGATGTTCTAAACGGTGCCGGCCGAAACTTTTGTCAAATCGGTCCGGATTGACTAACCTTGGTCAGGATCGCCGGACCGGGAATCGGGACTGCCTCGACCATATTGGCCAGACCGTTGCACGCTTGCGGCGAGCCGGGGGCGGGCCCATATTCCCTACAATCGAGCCGGGCTTGACCGGACCGGTTGGAAGCGGTGATCCAACAAGGCGGCGCGCCCGTGCAAAGCTCCGAAGGGCGGGGCCGCGCGGCTGACCGTCACTCGCTTCCGTGGGGAATTTGAACGCCTGAGCCATGCCGCACCTGACTTTCAGACTAGACCTGTCCGCGCAAGCCGCTGCCCACGCTCCTCGTATGAGCAATGACGAGAACCGTTCGGGCGGACCGACGGGGCCGAATACGTCTGTCATCACCAAGGTCAAGCCGAAGACCAAACGGCCGAACCTGTATCGTGTGCTGATCCTGAACGACGACTACACGCCGATGGAATTCGTCGTCCATGTGCTGGAGAAGTTCTTCCAGAAGGACATCGAGGCCGCGACCAAGATCATGCTGCATGTCCATCATCACGGCATCGGCGAGTGCGGCGTATTCACCTACGAGATCGCCGAGACCAAGGTGACGCAGGTGATGGACTTCGCCCGCAAGCACCAGCATCCGCTGCAATGCGTGATGGAAAAGAAATAACTGCGCGTTCACATCCAGAGTTATTTAGATCGGTTCTGGTTGCGCGGTATGTGATGGCAGCACATCCTGCTGCGTGATCCCGCGAAAATCAGCGGCGTCAATCCTGCCCAAATGGGTAGTTCTGCCCAAATCGGAACGGGTTTTGCATCGAGCATGCCGTGGGCGCGTAATGCCCATTTGAGTCGCGGAACCGGTCTTTCGCCGCGGTCTTGTATAACTATATGTGACAAAGGTTGTTGTTGCCTGACCGGGCGATGGCGATCATGATGGTGGGGGCCATAGAGGACGCGAATGCCGACTTTTTCCCAAAGCCTTGAACAATCCCTGCATCGTGCGCTGGCGATCGCAAACGAGCGTCATCACCAATACGCGACGCTCGAGCATCTCTTGCTCTCCCTGATCGACGACTCCGATGCAGCCGCCGTCATGCGCGCCTGTAGCGTCGATCTCGACAAGCTCCGCACGAGCCTCGTCAATTACCTTGAAACCGAATTCGAGAATCTGGTGACGGATGGCGCCGACGACGCCAAGCCGACCGCCGGTTTCCAGCGCGTGATCCAGCGCGCGGTGATCCATGTGCAGTCGTCCGGTCGCGAAGAGGTGACCGGCGCCAACGTGCTGATCGCGATCTTCGCCGAGCGCGAGAGCCATGCCGCGTACTTCCTGCAGGAGCAGGACATGACGCGCTATGACGCCGTCAACTACATCAGCCACGGCATCGCCAAGCGGCCGGGCGTCTCCGAGGCGCGGCCGGTGCGCGGCGTCGACGAAGAGACCGAGGCAAAGGGTACCGAGGACGCCAAGAAGAAGGGCGAAGCGCTCGAGACCTATTGCGTCAACCTCAACAAGAAGGCGCGCGACGGCAAGATCGATCCGGTGATCGGACGCAATTCCGAGATCAACCGAGCGATCCAGGTGCTGTGCCGCCGGCAGAAGAACAACCCGCTGTTCGTGGGCGAGGCCGGCGTCGGCAAGACCGCGATCGCGGAGGGCCTCGCCAAGCGCATCGTCGACAGCGAGGTGCCGGAGGTTCTTGCGGCTGCGACCGTGTTCTCGCTCGACATGGGCACACTGCTCGCGGGCACGCGCTATCGTGGCGACTTCGAGGAGCGCCTGAAGCAGGTGCTGAAGGAGCTCGAAGCTCATCCCAACGCCATCCTGTTCATCGACGAGATCCACACCGTGATCGGTGCGGGCGCGACGTCGGGCGGGGCGATGGATGCGTCGAACCTGCTCAAGCCGGCGCTTGCCTCGGGCACGATCCGCTGCATGGGCTCGACCACCTACAAGGAATACCGCCAGCACTTCGAGAAGGACCGCGCGCTGGTGCGGCGCTTCCAGAAGATCGACATCAACGAGCCGACGGTCGAGGACGCGATCGCGATCCTCAAGGGCCTCAAGCCTTACTTCGAGGACTACCACCGGCTGAAGTACACCAACGAGGCGATCGAGGCTGCGGTGCAGCTCTCCTCGCGCTACATCCACGACCGCAAGCTGCCCGACAAGGCGATCGACGTGATCGACGAGTCCGGCGCGGCGCAGATGCTGGTGGCCGAGAACAAGCGCAAGAAGACGATCGGCATCAAGGAGATCGAGACCACGATCGCCTCGATGGCGCGGATCCCGCCGAAGAGCGTGTCGAAGGACGATGCCGAGGTGCTCAAGCATCTCGAGCAGACCCTGAAGCGCACCGTGTTCGGCCAGGACAAGGCGATCGAGTCGCTTGCCGCATCGATCAAGCTGGCGCGTGCCGGTTTGCGCGAGCCGGAGAAGCCGATCGGCTGCTATTTGTTCTCGGGTCCGACCGGCGTCGGCAAGACCGAAGTCGCAAAGCAGCTCGCGGCGTCGCTCGGCGTCGAGCTGCTGCGCTTCGACATGTCCGAATACATGGAGCGGCATACCGTGTCGCGCCTGATCGGCGCGCCTCCCGGCTATGTCGGCTTCGACCAGGGCGGCCTGCTCACTGACGGCGTCGATCAGCATCCGCATTGCGTGGTTCTGCTCGACGAAATCGAGAAGGCGCATCCCGACCTCTACAACGTGCTGCTCCAGATCATGGATCACGGCCGACTCACCGACCATAACGGCAAGCAGGTCAACTTCCGCAACGTGATCCTGATCATGACCACGAATGCGGGTGCTTCGGATCTCGCCAAGCAGGCGTTCGGCTTCACCCGCTCGAAGCGAGAAGGCGACGACCACGAGGCGATCAACCGGCAGTTCGCGCCGGAATTCCGCAACCGTCTCGATGCCATCGTCTCGTTCGGCCATCTCAGCGTCGAGGTGATCGGCACGGTCGTGGAGAAGTTCGTGCTTCAGCTCGAGGCGCAGCTCGGCGATCGCGACGTCACCATCGAACTGTCCGAGCCCGCCAAGACCTGGCTGGTCCAGCATGGATACGACGAGCAGATGGGCGCACGGCCCATGGCCCGCGTCATCCAGGAGCACATCAAGAAGCCGCTGGCTGACGAGGTGCTGTTCGGCAAGCTCAAGGGTGGCGGCCACGTCCGCGTCGTCCTGGTCAAGGACGAGGCCGACGAGACCAAGGACAAGATCGGGTTCGAGTTCCTCGACGGTCCGATCACGCCGAAGCAGGAGAAGCTGCCCGGCGCCCGCAAGCGTCCGCCGGGCAAGTCCAAGCCGGGCGGTGGTGGCTCCGGCGGTTCGAAGGGGCCGACCTCGAAGGGCCCGCTGGTCAAGGCTTGATTGCGAGCGATATGAAATGAAAAGGCCGGCTGAAAAGCCGGCCTTTTTGTTTGCGTGGCCGTTGCGAGGCGCTAGGTGCCGGTGTCAGGCGCAGGCGCCGCCGGCGGCCGCGGCTTCTTCGGCGCGGGTGGCCGCGCGCGGGCAGGAGCTGACGGCTGCATGGTCGCGATGACAGGGTTTGGCTTGTGATCGGTTGCCGCCCCGGTGGCAGCATCGACGCCCATGCCGACGACACCGCCGAGCAAAAGATTTCCGGCGAAGCCGGCGGCCCCGGAGGTCGGTATGTCCCGGCTGAGCGGCACGATCTGCGGTTCATAGCCTTCCTTCTGGAAGGTGATCGAAATGTCGGCGTTCCGCTTGACGACCACGGAGCACGGCGTCGTGCAGGTGGTCGGAACTTCCATTCCGCTGACGACGGCTTCCACGCCCGACGGTGTCGATGAGATGCTGATGTTTTCGGTCGTGCCCCGCGTGACAGACGCGCAGCCGCCCAGCATGACGCTGAGCGCCACAATTCCAAATGAACGCATGAAATGCCCCTTATTCCCCGCGTCAATGAAGCGCAGGCAATACGTCATTGGTCCAGATAGTTAAGCCACGCACAAGTTGCGCGTGAGGACAGCTGAACCTGGACGTGAGCTATTCGCCGCGCAGGCGTTGGTCGTCCTGTACCCGGACGTGCTCGGCGCCGCGCGCGCCCGCGGGCGACAGCCGCAGCATGCTCAGCACTGCACCGCACAGCGCAAATCCGACGCCGACAAGGAGCGCGATCCTGGTTCCCTCGGTCGGATAGCGGCCGAGCAGCAGCGCCACCAGCGCCGCGCCGGTGGTCTGGCCGAGCAGGCGCGCCGTGCCCAGCATGCCGCTGGCGCCGCCGGCGCGCTCGCGCGGGGCGGCCGCGATCATGGTGCGGTTGTTGGGGGTCTGGAACAGGCCGAAGCCGGCCCCCGCCAGCGCCATCCGCCAGATCACGTCGAGCGGCGTCGGGCTTGCAGGCAGGAAGGCGAGTGCGCCGAGGCCGCAGGCAAACAGCGTGAGCCCGATGCCGCCGAGCAGGCCGGCCGGATAATGCTCGACCAGGCGGCCGGCGAGCGGGGCTGCGAACGCCACCGCGATCGGCCATGGCGTGATCAGAAGTCCCATATGCACCGCCGAATAACCGAAGCGGCTCTGGAGGTAGAAGGGGATAGCGACGAAGGCCAGCATCTGCCCGCAGAACGAGGCGATCGAGGTCGCAATCGACAGCGCGAACACCGGGATGCGCAACAGGTCGACCGGCAAGAGCGGCGAGGTCATGTGGGTTTCGCGGTAGATCAGCAGCGCGCCCGCGACGATGGCGATGGCGAATTGAACGAGACAGGTGATGGCGGCCTCGCCATGACCGACGCTGTCGACGGCCGCGATGCCGACGCCGAAGGTGATCGCGGACAGCCCTGCGCTCTGCCAGTCGAAGGAACGGCCGGCGGGTTTTGTGTGCGGCAGGCTGCGCAGGCCGAGCACCAGCGTCACTGCACCGAGCGGGACGTTAATGGCGAACAGCCAGGGCCAGGTTCCGACCGCCAGGATTCCCGCGGCGAGCGTCGGGCCGACCGCGGCCGAGAAGGCGACGACGAGCGCGTTGATCCCGATGCCGCGGCCGAGCTGGCTGCGCGGGTAGGTGAAGCGCACCAGTGCCGCGTTGACGCTCATGATGCCGGCGGCGCCAAAACCCTGGATGATGCGCGCGATCGTCAGCAGCGGCAGCGTATGCGCGAGCGCGCAGAAGGCGGATGCGAGCGTGAACAGGACGAGCCCGGCCAGATAGACGCGGCGATAGCCGACGATCTCGCCGAGCGACGCCAGCGGCAGCAGCGAGATCGTGATCGCGAGCTGGTAGCCATTGACGATCCAGATCGAGAAGGCCGGGCTCGCATCGAGGTCGGCTGCGATCGTCGGCAGCGCCACGTTGGCGATGGCGCTGTCGACGACCGCCATGATGATGCCGAGCGCAATCGTCAGCACCGCCTGGTTGCGCAGCGGCTGCGGCAGGCCGTCGGCATGCTCGATCGGGGCAGACGACATGATGGAGGCGAGCCTGATTGGAGCCGTGATTCATCCCCGGATTAGGAAATTGCAGGATGGATCGCAACCCGGCAGGACCCGGACAGTTCCTGTGCCGGAAGCAGGCCTTCCGGCACAGGAAAACGGGTCGGGACCGCTCTCGCGAGGGCTCGGGGAGCCGAGCGGTCGGGCAGTTAGCCGTCCCTACACCGCCGGCGGATTGCGGTCGGTGAAGGTGGTGCGCTGGTGCCAGTAGGGATAGGGCAAGGTCACCTTGCTCGCGGCATCGAGCTTTGCGATCTGGTCCTTGGTCAACGTCCACCCAACCGCGCCGAGATTTTCGCGCAGCTGCGTCTCGTTGCGCGCGCCGATGATCAGCGTCGAGACCGTCGGACGCTGGAGCAGCCAGTTCAGCGTGATCTGCGAGACGCTCTTGCCCGTTTCCTTGGCGACCTCGTCGATCGCCTCGACCACGCGATAGACGTGCTCATCGGGCACGGGCGGGCCGAAATCGGCGGTCTTGGGCAGGCGACTGACCTCGGGCTTCGGTTGACCCCGTCGGATTTTTCCGGTGAGGCGCCCCCATCCGAGCGGCGACCAGACCACCGCGCCGAGCCCCTGGTCCACGCCGAGCGGCATCAGCTCCCATTCGTAGTCGCGCCCGATCAGGGAATAGTAGGTCTGATTGGCGACATAGCGTGGGAAGCCATGCTTGTCGGCAACCGAGAGCGACTTCATCAGGTGCCAGCCCGAAAAGTTGGAGACGCCGACATAGCGGATCTTGCCGGCGCGCACGAGCACGTCGAGAGTCGCAAGCACCTCTTCAGGCGGGGTGAACGCGTCGAAGCCGTGAAGCTGGAACAGGTCGATGTAATCGGTGCCGAGCCGGCTCAGCGAACCGTCGATGGCCGCGAGCAGATGCTGCCGTGACGAGCCGATGTCGTTGGGTCCATCGCCGAAGCGGAAGGTGGCCTTGGTCGAGATCAGAACCTTGTCGCGGCGACCCTTGATGGCCTCGCCGAGGACGCGCTCGGATTCGCCGAGGGAATAGACGTTGGCGGTGTCGAACATCGACACCCCGGCATCGAGGCAGATATCCAGAAGGCGCCGCGCCTCGGTCGCGTCCGTTGTACCCCATGCAGCAAGGCGGCCGACGCCGCCGAAGGTGCCCGTTCCCAGGCTCAAAGCGGGCACCATGAGGCCGGATCGGCCCAAGCGTCGGTATTCCATCGATATGCTCCTCGGCTGGCCGCTGGTTGATCGGTGCGGCCTTGGGGTGCGATGGTAATGCAAGCGCGGGCCGCGTCCTATCACGCGCTCACATACCGGCCTTGCTCGGGAATGGCCTAGTCGTGCAGGCGCATGTCATCGAATGCTGCATCGGCAAGGCGCGCGCCGGGCGACTTCACCGATGACTGAACCTCGACCCTGGTTGCGGGCGAGGGGAAGCAGGCAGCTTCGCCGTCACGCGCCTGCCGCGGCAGCAGCGTCAGGCCCCAGCCCACCAGGACCAGCACCGCGAGCCTGATCGCGATCACACCCAGCAATAGCTCCGAGCCGCTTATGGTGGCGTGAGTCCTCATGCACGCCAGCCTGATGCGCGCAGCTGGACAAGGCAATCTGGAATTGACGAGCCTTGCCTTCGCCTGCAGCGAAGGCTCAAGGTGATAGCTGGCTGGATGTCAGTGCCGCAACTGGCTCTGCCTGAAGTCGCGTGGCGACATTCCGAAATGCTCGCGGAAAACGCGGCCGAAATGCGAGAGGTCGTTGAAGCCCCAGGCGAAGGCGATCTCGCTGACGTGGCGATGGGCCAGCACGGGCGAGGCGAGGTCACGCCGGCATTGGGCCAGACGCTCGGCAAGCACGTGGCGCTGGAACGAGGTATCCTCGTCGGCGAGGAGATCGTTCACATAGCGTGGCGAGATGCCGAGTGCAGCAGCGGCCTCCGACAGCGAGAGGTCGGGATCCGCTAGGTGAGTGCGGATGTGGGCCTTCAAGCGATAGAGCAGGGCGGAGCGATGGGTGGAGGACGGCAGCGATGTCTTGCCAAGCCGTTCGCTCAGCGCCATCGCGAGCAGATCGACGGCCTGCTCCGACAACGCCGCAGCGTTGTCCGGGGTAAGTCGGTCCGCGCTCTGGCAAAGCCTGAAGATGAAATCATAGGCGAGCCGTTCGAGCGGCACATCGGCGCCGAACGACATCGCGGTGAGCGTCTCGGTGGCGCCGAGCCGGCGCTGCAACATTTCGCGCGGCACCTTGAAGATGGTCTGCGCGAAGGCGTGGTTGAACTTCAGCTCATAGGGACGCGTCGTGTCGTAGAGCGCGAACTCGCCGGGATGGATCACGGTCTCGCGGCCGTCCTGCACCACGCCTCCGTCGCCGCGATTGCCGAGTGCGACCAGGACAAAATCCTGATCCGAACGCGCGATGCGGGACGGCGTCCGGAACACGTGCTGGCGGTCGGAGCAGACCTCGGAGCACACGGCCCTGCCGAGCGGGGCCTGCGTGACCGAGCCGCGAAAGGCGCTGCCGAGGTCGGACTTGCAGTCGAGCCCGACGAAGACGTCGCAGACGATGTCCTGCCACAGCGCCAGCCGGCGGTAGCCGGGGCTGCCGTCTGTCGTGAACTGGATTGGCATCGGCAAGCCTCCCTGTCACATCCAGCAAAACCGCATGTTGGCGCAGATCCAGCCAGACCGAAGGCAAGTCCCGTACCCGTCGGCGATCCCGGCCAGTCGAGTTTTTGTTCCACTGCGGTCGAGCGCCCGGCCGGGTGGCTTGGCCAAATAGACTGCATCGGACGTGGCTTCCGATCAACCGGCAATGGAGGCGGGAATGGGCATCGAACATCCGAAATACAAGGTCGCGGTGGTGCAGGCGGCGCCCGCCTGGCTGGATCTCGACGCCTCGATCGACAAGTCGATCGCGCTGATCGGGGACGCCGCCGAGAAGGGCGCCAAGCTGATCGCCTTTCCCGAGGCCTTCATCCCCGGCTACCCCTGGCATATCTGGATGGACTCGCCGGCCTGGGCGATCGGCCGCGGCTTCGTGCAGCGCTACTTCGACAACTCGCTGTCCTATGACAGTCCGCAGGCCGAGCGGCTGCGCGACGCCGTACGCAAGGCAAAGCTCACCGCCGTGCTCGGCCTGTCCGAGCGTGACGGCGGCAGTCTCTATCTGGCGCAATGGCTGATCGGGCCCGACGGCGAGACCATCGCAAAGCGCCGCAAGCTGCGGCCGACCCATGCCGAGCGCACGGTCTATGGCGAGGGTGACGGCAGCGATCTCGCCGTCCACGCAAGATCGGACATCGGCCGCATCGGCGCATTGTGCTGCTGGGAGCATCTCCAGCCATTGTCGAAATATGCGATGTACGCCCAGAACGAGCAGGTGCATGTCGCGGCTTGGCCGAGCTTCTCGCTCTACGATCCCTTTGCGCCGGCGCTCGGCGCCGAGGTCAACAATGCCGCCTCGCGCGTCTATGCGGTGGAGGGCTCCTGCTTCGTGCTCGCGCCGTGCGCGACGGTCTCGCAGGCCATGATCGACGAGCTCTGCGACCGCCCGGACAAGAATGCGTTGCTGCACGTGGGCGGCGGGTTCGCCGCGATCTACGGCCCCGACGGCAGCCAGATCGGCGACAAGCTGGCGCCGGACCAGGAGGGGCTGCTGATTGCCGAGATCGATCTCGGCGCCATCGGTGTTGCCAAGAACGCTGCCGATCCCGCCGGGCATTATTCGCGGCCCGACGTGACGCGGCTACTGCTCAACAAGAAGCGATACCAGCGCGTCGAGCAGTTCGCGCTGCCGGTCGACACCATTGAGCCCACGGATATCGCGGCGGCGGCGAGCTGATCGCCGGGATCAAGGGGAGGGTACGATCATGGAATCCGCAATTCCTCTGCATCTCGAGACCCAGCGCACGCGCCACAAGCGCGTGCCGGACGACTACCAGCCGCCATATCCGTCGTTCGTGGCGCGCTACAAGCCCGCCGTAAGCCGCGTCGTGATGGCCTATTTCGGTCTGCAGTATCGCGGCGCGGCGCCGGCGGCTGCGACGGAGGCACTCGCCGAGATCGCGGCGCGGTTTGCTGCCGAGGGCGGGCCTTCGCATTGGGACCGCGCCCGCTACGTCGACCGCGCCGGTTATGAGACCGTCGTGTCGGTTGCCTATTGGGACGACGTCGCGCGCTTCGACGCATGGTTCGCGCCGGCACGCGAGGCGTGGACTGTGAAGGCGCACGAGGGCATCGGCACCTTCATCGAGGTGCTGCGTCCCACGGTCGCCCGGCACGAGACGCTGTTCTCCTCGCTCGACCGGCCCGAGGGCGTGGCCGCAATCGCCGACGGCATGAGCGGCGAGGTGCAGGAGCACGCCTATTGGGGCGGCATGCGCGATCGCATGCCTCTGTCGCAGACCGATCCGATGACGCCGGGCGGCACGCCGGAATTGATCCGCGACGGCGCGCGGCTGCGGGTGAAGGCGCACGACAATCTCTGCCTGATCCGCTCCGGGCAGGACTGGAGCGATACGGAGGCATCCGAGCGAAAGCTCTATCTCGACGATGTCGAGCCGGTGCTGCGCGAGGGCATGGATTTTCTGCGCGACGACGGGCTTGGCATCGGCTGCTACGCCAACCGCTACATGCAGGTGCTCTCCGCCGACGGCAGCGAGAGCGAAAAGTCCTACGGCCAGAGCTGGTGGAAGAGCCTTGCCGCACTGGAGCGCTGGGCGGAGTCACATCCGACCCACGTCAAGATATTCGGCGCGGCGATGAAATACCTGTCGACGCTCGGGCCGTCGGCAAAGCTACGGCTCTATCACGAGGTCACGGTGGCGGCCGCGGACGAGCAGCTCTTCGAATATCTGAACTGCCATTCGAAGACCGGCATGCTGGCGGCGGTCGAGACCGTCAGCGCCTAGGCTGCGCAGTGACCGAGCAGTTCGGGATGCGCGGCGCAGATGTGATGTGCGCCGGCATCCCGCAGCTCGGCCTCGCTGCCATAACCATAGAGCACGCCGATCGCGGTCATGCCGTTGGTGCGGGCGCCGATCACGTCGTGGCTGCGGTCGCCGATCATGATCGCGCTGCCGGGATCGACCGTCGTTTCGTCGAGCGCATAGCGCAGCAGGTCGCGCTTGTCGACACGCGTGCCGTCGAGCTCGGAGCCGAACACCCGCTCGAAATACGGCTTCAGGCCGAAATGATCGACGATGCGGATGGCGTAGGCCGCGGGCTTGCTGGTGGCGACGAACATGCGCTGGCTGGTTGCGGCGATCGTCGTCAGCGTGTCGATGATGCCGGCATAGGCCTCGTTCTCGAACAGGCCGATATCGGCAAATCGCTCGCGATAGAGCAGTAGCGCGCGGTCGGCTAGCGCGTCGCTTCCAGTGAGCTTCTTCAGGCTGGCGTGCAGGGGCGGCCCGATGCACCAGGTCAGCTCGTCCTCGCTCGGCACGGCAAGGTCGAGCCGCTCCAGCGCGTATTGGATCGAGCGGGTGATCCCGGGCTTCGGGTTGGTCAGCGTGCCGTCGAGATCGAAGAAGATTGTAGCCATGCCAGTCGTGCCCGTGTTGATACCGTCGTTGTTTGACCTAAACGACGCCGCTGCTCAAGGCAACGCCGCCGCGTCGCGCGACGTTTTAAAGCTCGCTATTGGCAGGGCATAAGCGTAAAGTCCTGCGATCACCGCCCTTCCCATGGCATCCATCGGTGACTGAGGGTCACTAGCGCTCCCGCCGAACGAGGAGGAGCGCGCATGCCTCGCTTTAATCTGGCCGACTGGATCGTGCCGCCGGTGATCGTCCCGCTGTTTCTGTTGCTCCTGGTGGCCGCTGCGGCTTTTCTGCATGGATAGGACGCCGCTCCAATATCTGGTGAGCGGACGCGATCAAAGCGGCTACGTCAGCCTGGCCCGCACCACGACGGCCGCCGCTCTGAAGAAGGCGAGGGAGCTGTTGCAGGAAGGCTATGTCGACGTGCGGATATGCACGCCGCAGGGCCGGGTTCTGCTGTCTGACGAGTTCGACCAGTTCGAGGCATGAGGAGCGCAGGGGCGTCAAGCGGCGCGCCCGGATCCTCCGCGAGGAACGATACCCGTATGAAAATACTTATTGTCGCACTGGCGCTTGGCACATTCGTGCAAAGTGCAGTCGCCAAAGAGCCGGACTGCCGCGCGATCGAGAGCACGAGCGGACGGCTTGCCTGTTACGACGCCGCGTTTCCGCCGAAAGCGAAGCAACCCACTGCTGCCGAACAAGACGCAGCGCGGGCTGCCTACAAGGACCCCTTCATTGCGGAAGAGGCCAGAACCGCAGCGAAGCTGAAGAATATCTGTCGCGGCTGTTGAGGTTTGCAATCAAGCAGCGCGTGGCAGAAGTGACGGACGACAGAATTCGCCGGCGCGTCCGCCCGCCGTGCACACTCCGACATCAAGCGAAATCATAGAGGTGCCGACATGACGCCGCTCCGCCGTATCGCCGTGATCGGCAACTCGCTGCCTCGACGATGCGGAATTGCGACCTATACGACCGACCTGAAGAACGCGATATCGATTTCGCGCCAGGATCTGGAGACCTGCATCGTGGCAATGACCGATCGCGGTCAAGCCTATGATTATCCTCCGGCGGTCGCGTTCCAGATCAAGGACGGCAATATCGAAGACTACATGCGGGCCGCGGATTTCCTCAATGCCGGCCGGTTCGATGCCGTGTGTTTGCAGCACGAGTTCGGGATTTTCGGTGGTGAGGCCGGAGCCCATATCCTCGTGCTGTTGTCCCGCCTTGCCATGCCGGTGGTGACGACGTTCCATACCGTGCTCGCCGATCCGACATCTGCGCAGCGGACGGTCATGGAGCGCATCGTCGAGGCGTCGTCGAAGGTCGTGGTGATGGCCAATAAGGGCCGCGAACTGCTGCGCGACGTCTACCGGGTGGCTGGCGACAAGATCGAGGTCATCGCCCACGGCATTCCGGACGTCGCCTTCGTCGAGCCCGATGCAGCGAAGGCCAAGCTTGGATTTGAGCAAAAATCGGTCATCCTGACATTCGGCCTGTTGTCACCGAACAAGGGCATCGAAATCATGATCGACGCCATGCCGTCGATTCTGAAGCGCTGCGCGAATGCGGTGTATGTCGTGCTTGGCGCAACGCACCCCAACCTGGTCCGAAACCAGGGCGAGGCCTATCGCGAGAGCCTGATGGCGCGGGTGCGCGAACTCGGAATTGACGACCACGTGGTGTTCTTCGACCGGTTCGCGGATCTCGCCACGCTGCTCGAATTCATCTCGATGTGCGACGTCTATGTCACGCCCTATCTCAACGAGGCCCAGATGACCTCGGGAACCCTGGCCTACAGCTTCGGATTGGGGAAGCCGGTCGTCTCGACGCCTTACTGGCACGCCCGCGAGCTGCTTGCCGACGGGTGCGGCGTGCTGGTGCCTTTCAGCGACGCCGCGGCGATCGGCAACGAGATCGCAGGCCTGCTGACCGACGACGCCCGCCGGCAGGCGATGTCGCGGCGCGCCTATGCGGCGAGCCGGATGATGACATGGGAGCGGGTGGCCGAGCGCTACGTGTCCGTCTTCGAGAATGTACGGCAAGGCCATCGGCTTAAGCTCTTCGCGGGCTCAGACATGAATGTGCCGGAGCCACGTAGCCCCGCATCGCCCGATATGCAGATCGGCCATTTCCTGTCGATGTGCGATGATGTCGGCCTGTTCCAGCATGCGGTCCATTCGGTGCCGGATCGCGCGCACGGCTATTGCGTCGACGACAATGCCCGAGCGCTGCTGCTGGCCTGCGCCCTCAATGGTCCAGGCGAACAGCCGCTGTCCGAAATCCTGACGAGCCGGTTTGCGGCATTCGTGCAGCACGCCTGGAATCCCGACACCGGGCAATTTCGCAACTTCATGGGGTTCAATCGAACCTGGCTTGAGGACAGAGGGTCAGAAGACAGTCACGGGCGGACGCTATGGGCTTTGGGCGAGGCTGCACGCAGAGACGCGAGCCCGGCCCGGCGCCTGTGGGCCGCTGCCTTGTTCGCCCAGGCATTGTCGATCGCGGCGAGCTTTCGTTCGCCCCGCGCATGGGCATTCATGCTGCTGGGCTTGGACGCTTATTGCGCTGTGGCTCCGGACGATCTCCACGCCAGGGACGTCCGGCATTCCCTTGCTGGCAGGTTGATGGCGTGTCTGGCGTCGGTCGAGACGTCGGACTGGGTGTGGTTTGAGGAAGGGCTGGCCTACGACAACGCGCGGCTGCCGCAGGCGTTGATCCTCACAGGCATGGCGACGCAGGCGCCCCAATATCTCGATGCCGGATTGAGGTCTCTGCGCTGGCTCATGACGCAGCAGACGACCGCGGCAGGGCATTTCCGGCCGGTCGGCACCGCCGGCTTCGGCGAGCGGCGGCAACGTCCCCGTGCGTTTGATCAGCAGCCCGTGGAGGCAACGGCGACGATCGCCGCCTGCCTCGCTGCGTGGCGTGCCGACGGCGATGCCGAATGGAAAGCCATGGCAACTCGGGCCTTCGCCTGGTTCCTAGGCAGCAACGATCTCTCAGTGGCGCTGGTCGATCCGCTCACTGGCAGTTGCCGGGATGGTTTGCACGCTGATCGCGCCAACGAAAACCGCGGGGGCGAGTCCGTTGTTTGCTATCTCCTCGGGCTTGCCGAGATGCGCCAGCTTGCGCGCGTCAACCCGAGCTTGACGAGGCCCACAGCCTTGCGCGCCGTGAGCGCCTGAACTTCATCTTTTCATTCAGCACGCCGAGGATACCGTGTCACAAGCTTCTTTCCTGAACCGGCAGGGGCTTAATCTGCGCCCCGATCCAGCGCGAGTCATCGTGCGGCCCTTCAAGCCGGCAACCGAACCCCGCGACCTGAACCCGACCGACAAGATGCGTGCAAATCATATCGTCGACCGGGTTCTTGCGCTCAGTTCGGAGGCCGTTGCAGTTCAGCTTGCGGATGTGCTCGACAATTTCCAGGGGCGACATCGTAACCTCCTGGAGCGGTTCGAGACCCGAGCGGATGAAATGGAGGACGCTTTCGCCACGCATGGCGTCTTCTCGAAGACGCAGCGCCAGCTGATTGGTGCCTATTTTCTCAGTGAGTATTCGTTCGAAGCCTCTGCCTTGTTCAACCCCAGCATCGTCCCGCACCCCGATCAATCGGGGGCACCGAAGGGAGGTTCGCGATTCATCGTCAGCCTCCGGGCCATCGGCGAGGGGCATGTGTCGTCACTGACGTTTCGAACCGGAACGATTGCGGCTGACGGAAGCCTGGCCGTCGATCCGACGGCGCGCCTTGCCTCGGTCCCCCGGATCAGCCATCGCGTATCCGGATCGGACGGCGACCGTGTGGAACTGGTGTTCAGGCCCGAGGAAGACCTCAGCGAGCGGGTCATCTTTCCCGTGACCGAATCCCAATCCAACGGCATCGAGGATGCGCGCTTCGTCAAATTCAACGACGGTGATCGGGCGATCTACTACGCGACCTATACGGCCTATAGCGGACGTGCGATCCGGTCTGAATTGATCGAGACCAGCGACTTCATGTCGTTTCGGCTAACGCCTTTGCGGGGGGCTGCAGCCCACAACAAGGGCATGGCGCTGTTCCCACGCAAGATCGACGGCCGCTATGCCATGATCGCGCGACAGGACAATGAGAACCTGTATCTGGTCTATTCGGACGACCTCTACACATGGGAGGGCGGCCGGGTGCTTTTGAAACCGCAATTTCCCTGGGAGTTCGTCCAGATCGGCAATTGCGGGGCACCCATCGAACTTGACGAAGGTTGGCTGCTGCTGACGCACGGTGTCGGCCCGATCCGGAAATACTCGATCGGAGCGGCTCTGCTCGACAAGCGCGACCCGTCCAGGGTGCTGGCTCGCTCGGCCGAGCCGCTGCTGCGGCCTGAACCGTCCGAACGCGAAGGGTATGTCCCCAACGTCGTCTATACCTGCGGTGCGATGAGGCACAATGACCAGATCATCCTGCCATATGCCGTGTCGGACACCTTCTCCAGCTTTGCAACGATCAGGATTTCCGCGCTCATCGAAGCGATGCGCGGCTGAGCGCGGTTGTCGCGGTCGTTGACGTCAACTCCGTGTGTCAACAGGTCAGAGGTGCCGTCATGGTCCGCGAAACAACCTACGTGGTGCAGGCGTTCAACGCCGGCAAGGGTGGAAATCTGAAGGCCGACTCTCCCATCGTCTGCAAGTCGGAAAGCGGCGCGCTGCGCACGGCGGAGAGACTGGCCTTGAGCAAACTCGGCGTCGTCGCGTTCTCGTCCAGCGGCGATCCCGAAATGGGTGACTATGACGATGAGCCTACGGTGTTCTTCCGAAAGGGCGAGCTTCCGGCTGGTTTCGACTGAGGCCCTGATCGTGGTCGAGCAGATATTGGCGGAGAGGCACAGATGAACGAGCGACTGGACATATTGAAGAAGGCCCGCGATCGAATGATCGAGGACAGGGACACGCATGCGAAGGTGCTGGCCGCTCCCTTTGATCGCGACAATGCCGAGCGAGCACGGAACAAGTTTGTCGAGCTTCAAACGCTGATCGATGCCCTGGACCGCGCAATCAGCGCAGAAAAGCCGGCCTCGGCATAGGACCGAAGCGAGTGAAGGGCGGGACTGGCGGACATTTCAACGCAGCACCGCTGTGGCAAGCCGGCGGCCGCCACGGCTCGCCCTATTGCTGTCTCGCCCATTCGACGATCGCCGCGGCATCGGCGCCCGCCTGCGTCTCCCAGGTGGCGATCGCGGGCGTTGCCGCTTTCCGGAGCGCGGCGACGAGGGACGCCGGCGCCGGCTCGGCGATGCGGACGCCGTTGTCGCGCATGCGCGCATAATTTTCGATGGTGCGATGGGTCAATAGCGCGAATTGGCTTTGCTCGGTCTCGGCCGCCGCGGCCAGGACCTCGCGCTGCACCGGCTCGGACAGTTCGGCAAATGCGTCGCTGCGGACGAAGGCGATCGAGACCGGCATCGCGTAGTTGATCGCTGTGAAGTAGGGCAGGAAGTCCCAGAGCTTGCGTCCCGCGCCGCCGTCGCCGGAGGTCAGGAACGCATTCAGCCGGTGCTCCCTGAGGCCAGCGAGTGCCGCGTCCATCGGCAGGAACTGTGCATTCGCGCCGGCCGCGCGCATGACCTCGCCGGAGTTGGCGTCGTAGGCCCGCAAATTCAGTCTCGGCAGGGCGTCGGCGCCTTCCAGCGCATGGTCCGACCAGAGGCCCGTGGCCGGCCAGATCGTGACGTAGAGCAGCTTCAGGCCGCGCGCCGCGAGCGCCTTCTCGTAGAGCGGGCGCGCCCGCAGATTGGTGGCGCGGGCGAGGTCGACGGACTGCACCAGAAAGGGCAGGGTGGACAATCCGAGCACCGGGTCGAGGCCCGAAAGCGCGCCCGCGAAGGCGTCGCCGCCGGCGATGCGACCAGCCAGCGCGGCGCGCGGCATTTCGCCCGAGTTGATCTTGAGCTCGTTGTCGAAAGCGCTAGCTACGGTCACGAAACCGTTTGTGCGCGCCGCGACGCGATCGGCGAAACTGGTGAGCCCGATCCCGGAAATGTTGTTTTGCGGATATTCCGTGGTCATCCGCCAGTTGACTTGCGCCATGGCGGGCGCGGCGGACAGGACGAGGGCTACGAGGACGAGGATCGCGCGGATCCCTGGGGCGGGGCAGCGCATTGGGAGAAGCGGGTCAAACAGCATATATTGGCAACTCGTCGAACCATGGCACGATGCCACAACATGGCAGATCATCTTGTTGCATGCCGCGCCGGAGCACGCCACAGCGATGCTTGGGCACGGCTGACGCGAACTGCATCACTCATCATCGCCGCACTGCTCGTCTCGGCGACACGGGTGGCGGCGTGGGACAGTTCGCCCGCGAAGACCAATATTGCTGTCCCCAGCGTCGAGGAGCTTGCGATGCCACCGGCGAGTCCGGTCGCTGCGCGCGAGAGCGATACGCGGGAATCGATCTGCCTGATCGTCGAGGCCGCCGCACGGGATGCCAATCTGCCGCTGGAATTCTTCGCCCGCGTGATCTGGCAGGAAAGCCGATTCCAGGCCGATGCCGTGGGACCCATGACGCGCAGCGGCGAGCATGCGCAGGGGATCGCGCAGTTCATGCCGGGCACTGCGAGCGAGCGCGGGCTGCTCAATCCCTTCAACCCGGTGCAGGCGCTGCCGAAGTCGGCCGAATTTTTGAACGAGCTGCGCAACCAGTTCGGCAATCTCGGCTTGGCCGCAGCCGCCTATAACGCCGGGCCGCGCCGGGTGCAGGAATGGCTCGCCGGCACCGGCGGCATGCCGGAGCAGACCCGCAACTACGTCTATGCCATCACCGGCACGAGCGTTGACGCGTGGGCCAAGGCAGGAGCGACCGGCAAGGGACCGCCGAGTTCGCCGCCGACGAGCTGCCGCGATCTCATGGCGCTTCTCAAGCGCGCGCCGAATGCCTTCGTCGCCGAGCTCGAACAACATGTCGAGCTCGCTGCCGCAAAGGTCTGGGGCGTACAGCTCGCTGCCGGCTTCGACCGCAACAGGGCGCTGGCGATGTATTCCCGCGCCGTCACGCGGCTGACCGCGGTGATCGGCGAGCGCGATCCGAGCCTGCTAAGCTCGGTGATGCGCAGCCGCGGTACGCGCGCCTTCTACCAGGTGCGCATCGGCGCGGACACGCGCAGCGAGGCGGATGATCTGTGCAACCGCATCCGCAAGGCCGGCGGTGCCTGCTTCGTGCTGAAGAACCGGGGTGTGAGCGGGTAGGCGCGTCTGCCCGCGCGCGCATGCCAGCCCCGCCGCGCGCTTCCTTGACGCCAGCCACGGCATTGCCCGTTATGCGGGCACGATTCCGCAATCCGGCCAAAGACTCCCGTGGCGCTTCCTCCGCTCGATTCCCCTCAATGGCAAAGTTCCTGGCGCGCGTTTGCGTGGGGACTGCGTTCGATCACGCAGACGATCCTCACGCTTGTCCTGTTCGCGACCTATCTCGGCATCGGCGCGCTCGCCCATGACACCCATTTCAGCCTGCTCTGGGCGCTGTGCTCGACGCTGTTCGTCTGGGCGGGCCCCGCGCAGATCATTCTGATCACCACGCTCGGCTCCGGCGCGACCATCATCCAATCGGCGATCGCGGTCACCGTCAGCGCGATCCGGCTGTTTCCGATGGTGGTCTCGGTGCTGCCCCTGATGCGCACGCCGACGACCAAGCGGCGCGAGCTGTTCTTCGCCGCGCATCTTACGGCGGTGACACTGTGGGTCGAATGCCATCGCTTCCTGCCGCAGGTGCCGCGCGAGCGGCGCATCGCCTTCGTCAACGGACTTGGTTTTGGTCTGGTCTCAGTGTGTCTCACCGCCAACACGGTCGGCTATTTCCTTGCCGCCAACCTGACGCAGACGCTCGGGGCCGCGATCCTGATGCTGACGCCGCTGTCGTTCCTGTTCTCGACCGCGCGCAACAGTCGCGAGGTCGCCGACGTCGTCGCGCTGACGCTCGGGGTTCTGCTCTATCCGCTGGCCGCGAAGATGAACTCCGGGCTCGACATTCTCGTCAGCGGTTTGGTGGCCGGCACGATCGCTTATGGCGTGCATTGGTGGCGGGAGGTGCGCGCATGAGCTTTGCGCAGCTCATCGGCGACTGGCACGCACTCGTCGTGCTGTTCGTTGCGGGCGTTGTTCCCAACCAGATATGGCGCATGCTGGGCCTGTGGTTCGGCGGCGGCATCGACGAGGGCTCGGAGCTGCTGGTCTGGGTGAGGGCGGTCGCCACCGCCATCCTGGCCGGCGTCATCGCCCAGATCGTGGTGGAGCCGCCGGGGGCGCTCGCCAGCGTGCCGGACGTCTTGCGCTATGGCGCGGTCGGCGCAGGCCTCGTCGCCTTCCTGCTGACCCGCCGCTCGATCTTCGCAGGTGTGGTGACAGGCGAAGTCTTCATGCTGGCCGGAAAGTGGTGGTTAGGCTAAAACCACCGGCGAACAGCAAGGAACTGGAAATATGGTTCGCGAAAACGAGCTCCGCGAGGGCGAGGTCGCCATCGAGCTGCCGTCGACGGAGGATGCCGGCCTCGTCTTCATCGGCCGCATCCGCACGCCCTGGACCTCGCGGATGGAGACGCCGCGACAGGGGCGTCAGGACGGCCCGGTGTGCCGGCTCGAGATCTTCGAGCCGTTCGTGCCGGCCATCAAGGGCGTCGATTTCTACAGCAATCTCGAGGTGCTCTACTGGCTCGACAAGTCGCGCCGCGACATCGTCCTGCAAAGCCCGAAGAACAACGAGAAGACCCGCGGCACGTTTTCGCTGCGCTCACCGGTCCGGCCCAACCCGATCGGCACCTCGATCGTCAAGCTCGTCGGCATCGAGGGCAATGCCATTCTGGTGCGCGGGCTCGACTGCATCGACAACACGCCGCTGATCGACATCAAGCCAGATCGTTGCGAATTCACGCCGCTGGCCGCCCCGCAGGCAGGGGATTTTCAGTCGGAGTAGTTCGTCATTCCGGGGCGTGCCGAAGGCACGAGCCCGGAATCCATCGGGCAACAGAGACGGTGGTGAAGTGGATTCCGGGCTCGCGCTCCGCGCGCCCCGGAATGACGATGCGCGGCAATCAGCCCGCCTTCAACGCCGCGATCAGCTTGGCCGCGTTCTCTTCGAGGACCTTGACGTCTTCCTTGCGGCTGGCGGGCGGCAGCATGGCCACGCCGTCGTGGCGCGGCATCACGTGCATGTGGAGATGAAACACCACCTGGCCGCCGGCGGGCTCGTTGAACTGCTGCACGGTGATGCCGTCGGCCTCGAACGCTTTCATCGCAGCGGCCGCGATCTTGTGCGCGCCCCGGGCGACGTGGGCGTAGTCGTCAGGCTTGATGTCGAGGATGTTGCGGGCAGGGGCCTTCGGGATCACCAGCGTATGGCCCGATACCCGCGGCATGATGTCGAGGAAGGCAAACACATGCTCGTCCTCATAGACCTTGTGGCAGGAAAACTCGCCGCGCAGGATCTTCGCGAAGATGTTGTTGGGGTCGTAGGCGGTCATGGCGGCGGCTCCTCGAATTTTGCGCTTACTGTCATCAGCCGTGGCAAACCGTCAAGGCGCCTCGTCGACGCCTTTGCGGAACGGGCCGAGCTCGGCCAGCTCCCGTCCGGCCTCGGCGACATAGGCGCGCTCGCGCTTGAGGTAATCGTCGATGGCGCGGCGCAGGCCGGGATCGGCGATGAAGTGGGCGGAATGGGTCGTCCGCGGCAGGTAGCCGCGCGCGATCTTGTGCTCGCCCTGCGCGCCGGCCTCGACGTTGTCGAGGCCGTGTTTGATCGCGAAATCGATCGCCTGATAGTAGCAAACCTCGAAATGCAGGAACGGATGATGCTCGACCGCGCCCCAGTTGCGGCCGAACAGCGTATCCGAGCCGATGAAGTTGATCGCGCCCGCGATCCAGCGGCCGTTGCGGCGGGCCATCACCAGCAGCACGTCCTGGCTCATGGTCTCGCCGATCAGCGAGAAGAATTCGCGCGTGAGATAAGGCCGGCCCCATTTGCGCGACCCGGTCTCCATGTAGAATTCGAAGAAGGCGTCCCAGGCATCCTCGGTGATGTCGCTGCCGGTGAGCCAGTGGATGGTGATGCCGGTGGCAAGCGCATCGCGCCGCTCGCGCTTGATCGACTTGCGGTGGCGCGAATTGAGCGTGGTGAGGAAATCGTCGAAGGTCGCAAATCCCTCGTTATGCCAGTGGAACTGCTGATCGGTGCGCTGGAGGAAGCCGTGTCCGGCGAGCCGCTTCCACTCCGTCTCACGCGCGAAGGTCACGTGCACCGAGGAGGCCTTGCTGACGCCGCACAGCGCCACCAGCCCGCTTGCAAGCGCTTCAGCGATGCGCTCGCGATCCACGCCGTCGCGGACCAGCAGCCGGGGCCCTGTGGCCGGGGTGAAGGGAACCGAGACCTGGAGCTTCGGATAGTACCGTCCACCGGCGCGCTCATAGGCATCCGCCCAGCCGCGGTCGAAGACGTATTCGCCCTGGGAATGCGATTTCAGATAGCAGGGCACGACCCCGGCGACGCGGCCATCGACCTTGGCCACCAGATGCCGCGGCCCCCAGCCGGTGCGGATGGTTGCTGAACCCGATTTCTCAATCGCGGATAAAAACGCGTGCGAGACGAACGGGTTATAAGCGGGTTTTGAGAGGCCGAGGGAATCGCCTGGAAGCACGGATGAAGTTCCCGCGCCATACCCGTTGCAAGCCTTGTCGGGATTGGCACAGGCGTCCCAATCCTCGGCAGATACCTCGCCAATCGAGGGTACAGCCTCGAGTGTGATTTCAGATGATGCCATCGTGCCCAAGATCGTGCATTGCAGCAGCGACTTCAAGAGGCGGGAACCGAGCTCTCTCGTGCCCCAGACGCATCGCAGCGCGCAGCGGTGCAGAGCCGGGGCCCATCTCTCCGAATAGCGTGCCGCCTTCTGGATCCCGGCTCTGCACAGCAACGCTGCGCGTTGCAGCGCGTCCGGGACACGAGAGCAAGCGCTGTGCAACAGGTGTTCCCCCTACGGGACGAACCCCTCAAAGATCATCTGATCCGCATATTGTCCGACCCGCGTCCGCTGCTCCGGGGTGCGCACGGTCCAGCCGAGCAGGGCGCAGCCGAGGACGTTGCGGGCGATCCAGGGGGCGGGGGCCGGCAGGTGGTCAACCTTGAAGGCGACGAAATGCGGCTGGGTCTGAAAGCCGTGGCGCAGGTACAGCATGCTGTCGCGCTGCGCCTGCGTCAGCTTCGCCCAGTACTCGTCCTCGTAGGTCCGCTGCGCAACGATGCCGCGCGGGCGGGACGGCAACAGCTCACGCAGCGCCAGCACCTGGTCGGGATCGAACGACATGCCGACAGCGGGCCCCTGATAGGACGCCAGCACCTCGGCCATCCGCTTCACCAGCTTGCGGTCGCCGCCAAAATGGCTCTTCACCTCGATCACCAGCGGCACGCGCCCGGCGACCATGGCGCAGAGATCGGACAGCGACATCATCCGCTCGTCCGTGTCCTTGAACTTGACCGCCTTCAGCTCGGCCGCGGTCTTCTCGACCACCTCGCCGGTGGCCTCGGTGAGACGGCCGAGCGCGTGGTCATGGTGCACCATGGCCTCGCCGTCGGCGGAGAGCTGGATGTCGACCTCGATCGAGAAATTGCCCGCGATCGCAGCCTGCACCGCGCCCGGCATGTTCTCGACGACACCGCGGGAAATGTCATGCAGGCCGCGATGGGCGACCGGCCGGGCTGTCAGCCAATCAGGAGCGCGCAACGCCGTCAGCTCCGTGTCAGGCGACCTCGAACACGCCTTCGACCTCGACCGCCGCATCCGCGGGCAGCGAGGCGACGCCGACGGTGGTGCGGGCATGGCGGCCCTTGTCACCGAAGGCGGCGACCATCAGGTCGGAGGCGCCGTTGAGCACCTTCGGTCCGTCCAGGAAGTCGGGTGCCGAGTTGATGAAGCCGCCGAGGCGCACCACGCGCACGACCTTGTCGAGGTCGCCGAGCGCCGCCTTGACCTGGGCCAGCAGGTTCACGGCGCAGCCGCGCGCCGCTGCGGCACCGTCCTCGATCGAAACGCCGGCACCGAGTTTGCCCTTGGCGATCAGCTTGCCGGCGGGGTCGAAACAGACCTGGCCGGAGACGAACAGCAGGTTACCGGTGCGCACGAACGGCACGTAATTGGCGACAGGGGTAGGGGCCTCGTGCAGCTTGATGCCCTGTTCCGCCAGTTTCTGCTCGACCGTGCCCGCCATGTTCGACCTCGTTGTCCAAATTTCATCCGCCCGGCTGCGTCCATTTGGAGGCCGGGCGCGCCCTGTTTCGCCCATCGTGCCGTCACATGCAAGCAACCGGAGCGACTGCATTTTGTTGTGGCCAGGCAGCAGGTTCAAGGCGGGGGCCGCAACTTTACGTGAAACGGCCTCAGTTGCGACGCAATGGAACGGTCATTAAAATGTCGAATCTGCGCTTTCCCCAGGGATGACACATGGTGCACCTTTTCCGGACTTCGCTCGGTGTGATGGCGCTCGCGGCGGCTGCTTTCGGCGCAGGCGGTGGAGCGCAGGCGGCCAGCGGTCCGTTCCTTGCGCACCAGGCGCTCTACGACCTCAGCCTCGTCAAATCGCGCTCCAATTCGATCAACAGCGCGCGCGGCCGCATCCTCTACAATTTCACGGGGAGTTCGTGCGAGGGCTACACCTCCGAATTCCGCCAGGTCTCCGAGCTCGACAGCGGCGAGGGCAAGATCACGCTGAGCGACCTCCGCTCCAACTCCTGGGAGGACGCCGCGGGAAAAAGCTACCGCTTCAAGATCGAGACGCGGATGAACGAGGCCGATGCCGGCCGGGTCGACGGTTCGGCCGAGCGCGACGGCGACCACATCAACGTCAAGCTGAAGCTGCCGGCGCCGAAGAATTTCACGCTCGACGGCAAGATCGTGTTCCCGACCGAGCAGATCCAGCGCATCATTGCCGCCGCCAAGGACGGCAAGTCGTTGCTCGAGCTGTCGGTCTATGACGGCTCCGACGACGGCCAGAAGGTCTACAACACGCTGACCGTGATCGGTCAGCCGATTCCCGCCGACCGCACTGCTTCGCCCGATGCATCGACCACGGACGAGCACATGAAGTCGCTCAAGCGCTGGCCGGTTACCGTCAGCTATTTCGACCGCGAGTCCCAGCAGAAGGAAGGCGAGCAGACGCCGGTCTACGCGATGGCGTTCGAGCTCTACGAAAACGGCGTTTCGCGTCAGCTCGTGCTCGATTACAACGATTTCGTGATTTCCGGCGCGATGGGCAAGTTCGACGCGAGGGACAGCAAGCCCTGCAATTGAGGGGCGAGACTAGCCCTCCGCTCGCTCTCCGGCTACGCTTCCTCCCAACCACAAACCCGGGAGGCAAGCACCATGCCCAAGCTCGACCATCTCCGCCCCAGCGGCCTGCATCACAATCCGGCCTATTCCCACGTCGTCACCGCTTCCGGTGCGCGTACGATCTACATCTCCGGCCAGGTGTCGGTGGACGAGGAAGGGCGGATCGTCGGCGAGGGCGATATTGCCGCGCAGACGACGCAGGTGATGCAGAATCTCGGCCATGCGCTGAAGGCGGCCGGCGCGACCTACGCCAACATCGTCAAGATCACGACCTTCGTGGTGAACTACAAGCCGGAGCTGCGCCCTATCATCGGCAAGGCCCGCTCGGCCTTCTTCGAAGGCATGGAGCCGCCGGCCAGCACCCTCGTCGGCGTCTCCGCGCTCGCCGCGCCGGAATGGCTGATCGAGATCGAGGCGGTGGCCGTCGCGGATTGATCCGACCGTGGGATGGGTAGAGCGAAGCGAAACCCATCACCCTTGTTGCGCAGGAAGAGCTCGATGGGTTTCGCTTCACTCTACCCATCTTACTTTGCTGCGGACATAGCTCGCAAAACAGCCATCGCTTCATCGGCCCTGTCGGCAGGTACGAAAAGATGATCGTGGTGGAAGGCCGACACCGCATTCACGCTGATGCCGGCTTCGGCCAGGCGGGCCGTGACCGCAGCCAGGAAGCCCACCGCATCGAGCGCGGAGTGTACCGTCAGGGTGATCAGGCGCGAGGCGAACGCGTAGCGTAAGCCTGACGCCTCGGCTTCTTCGCGCAGGATCACCAGCGTGGTTCCTTCCTGCTCGCGAAACGTCAGCAGCGGGTTGACCGCTGCGGGAACGGGCTCGTTGGGTGGGATCGTGCAAAACACGAAGGTGCCGTCCAGCAGCTCCGGCTTCATGTTTCTCAACAGCGCGTCGAGGTCGCGTTCGCCTGTCACGATGGCCAGCCTCTCAGCGCGTTCGGATGCGTACAGCCCTTGCGAAACCGATCAGCGCCGGAACCTGACAGGGGCCTCGCCAACATACCTTTGTATATCTCTTCCAATCCTTCTCATACGCTGACCTTACGCTGGTACAATTGAGCGACGGCCGGAGATTCTTACAATTTGAGTCTACTCGGGTCACTGCGAGGAAGCTCAAATGAACGTCATGATTGGAAAGCTCAACGGCCTGTGGCACCTCATCGTCGGGTCTTGTCAGATCCGAACGCCGTTCCTGGCGAGTCAGGATCGGCAGTTGGTCATTCAGTATGCCCGGCGTGTCTATCCGGGTGCACGGATCTTCGAACGCGACTGAATTGAGCAGGACTCGATCATTCCTGCTGTCCTGTTTCAGGGCCATCATACGCGATGCCGCGAATGACGGCGGAGTTGCCGAACTTCTTGCGCAGACTGTCCACCGCGCGCTCGGCATGCGCAGCACGGCGGTCGAGCATGTCGGTGTCGTCGGCGGGCGAGCCTTCGCGCAGCGCGCTGACGCCGGCGCCCATCAGACGGAACGCGGTGCCGTCGATCTCCTTCGCCAGCATCTCGCGGCAGATCGAGAAGATCTTGGCGGCAAGCTGCGTCGGGCCTGCGATCGACTGCGAGCGGGTGCGCTGGCGGAAATCGGCGGTCTTCAGTTTCAGCGTGACGGTCGAGCCGGCAAGCTCGCTGCTCTTCAGCCGCGACGACGTCTTCTCGCAGAGCCGCCACAGGATCTTCTCCAGCGTCGCGAAATCGCGGATGTCGGTCTCGAAGGTGGTTTCGCTCGAAATCGTCTTGGCGCCACGATCGGGCTCGACGCGGCGGTCGTCGATGCCGCGGGCGAGCCGCCACAGCCTGCGGCCATCGCTCGGAAACTGCCGCATCATCTCGATCTCGTCGGCCCTTTGCAGGTCGGCGATGATGCGGAAGCCGCGCTGCACCAAGCGCTCCTGCGTGGCCGGGCCGACGCCGAAGATGAAGCCGACCGGCTTCTCCGCCAGCATCAAACGGGCTTCCTCCTGATCGAGCGCGGCAAAGCCGCGCGGCGTGTCGAGGTCGGAGGCGATCTTGGCCAGGAACTTGTTGCAGGACAGGCCGACCGAGACGGAGATGCCTATGTCGCGCTCGATGTTGCGCGCGAACCGCGCCAGCACCTTGGCCGGAACCATGCCGTGCACCCGCTCGGTGCCCGAGAGATCGAGGAAGGCCTCGTCGATCGAGAGCGGCTCGACCAGCGGCGTCAGCGCCTGCATGGCCTGGCGCACCTCGCGGCCGACACGGACGTACTTGGCCATGTCGGGCGGGATCACGGTCGCGTGCGGGCAGGCCTCGAGCGCCCTATACATCGGCATGGCCGAGCGGACGCCATAGGTGCGGGCGATGTAGCAGGCGGCCGACACCACGCCGCGCTTGCCCCCGCCGATGATGACGGGCTTGTCGGCGATGTCAGGATTGTCGCGCTTCTCGACCGTCGCATAGAAGGCGTCGCAGTCGATATGGGCGATGGTCAGGCCTGCGAGCGCGCGGTGGCGGACGAGGCGAGGGGAACCGCAGGCGGAGCAGCGCCTCACGCCCATATCCAGATCGGCCAGACAATCCCGGCAGAAGCAGCGGGGTCCGGCCGTATCAGGGACGGTCACGGCACGTCGCGCTCCCAGGAGGGGTCGCCGAGCGCGTCGCCCAGCACCTGCCGCGCCGCAGCAACGTTGGTCGGATGCAGCTCCGCGGTCGAGGCAAAGGCCTTTACGGTGGCGTCATCGCGCATCACGAAATCGAGCACGCTGAGGAGGAAATTCGGGTCCGAGGCGGCATTGCGCAGGGTCTCAGGACCGACGCCTGTCTCAGCGAGGAACAGGCCAAGCCGCTCCGGATCGCCGGCCACGAAGGAGAGCGCCTGAATCGCAACGATTTCAGCGACTTCGCGAGGGTTGTGAACAGGCTTTTTCAAGGGTTCGGTTTGCCTTTCCGTTAACTTTCGGTGTCTACTTTGAAACCATCATGCCCGAGTCTCAAGACCGCCGACAAGCAACCGGAAACCACATCGCAGAAAGTCGGCCCTCGGGTTTAACGAAACTCAAGCGAATCTGAGGCTAGTTTGAATCCAGTTTTCGAAGCGCCGGCGAGCGGCGCCTGAGGCGTCACATGTATAGGGCTTCGTGCCAATCAGGAGGGCGGGATGGCTAAGACCGTCCTGATCGTGGAAGACAACGAGCTCAACATGAAGCTCTTCCGCGACCTGTTGGAGGCGCACGGTTACCAGACCTCCGGCACCAGCAACGGCTACGAGGCGCTCGACCTCGTTCGCAAGATGCGGCCCGACCTCGTGCTGATGGATATCCAATTGCCGCAGGTCTCGGGCCTCGAGGTCACGCGCTGGATCAAGGACGATCCGGAGCTGCGCGCCATTCCCGTCGTCGCGGTCACGGCGTTCGCGATGAAGGGCGACGAAGAGCGCATCCGCGAGGGCGGCTGCGAGGCCTATTTGTCCAAGCCGATCTCGGTCGGCAAATTCATTGAGACGGTCCGGCGTTTTATCGGATAGGAAGTGAGTTCAAAGTGTCCGCGCGTATCCTGGTTGTCGATGACGTTCCCGCCAACGTCAAACTCCTCGAAGCTCGCCTGTCCGCCGAATATTTCGACGTGATGACCGCCTCGAACGGCACCGAAGCGCTGGCGCTGGCCAGCCGCGCCGAATGCGACATCATCCTGCTCGACGTGATGATGCCCGACATGGACGGCTTTGAAGTCTGCCGCCGTCTCAAGACCGATCCGGCGACGCACCACATCCCCGTCGTGATGGTCACCGCGCTCGACAGCCCCGCCGACCGCAATCGCGGGCTGGAAGCCGGCGCCGACGATTTCCTGACAAAACCCGTCTCCGACGTCGTGCTGATCGCGCGCGTGCGCTCGCTGACCCGGTTGAAGATGATGACCGATGAGCTGCGCATGCGCGCCATCACCTCGCTCGAGATCGGCATGCAGGCGCCCGAGCGCAGCGCCGTGGCCGACACCGGCCGGGGCGGCCGCATTCTGCTGGTCGACGACCGTCAGTCCTCCTATGAGCGGCTGGCGACGATCCTCGCCGCGGAGCACACCATCGACGTCGAGCCGAACCCGACGGAAGCGCTGTTCCACGCCGCCGAGGGCAATTACGACCTGCTGATCGTCTCGCTCGACCTCAACAATTTCGACGGGCTGCGGCTGTGCAGCCAGGCGCGCTCGCTGGAGCGCACGCGCCACGTGCCGATCCTGGCGATCGCGGACCCCGAGAACTCGACGCGGCTGCTCCGCGGCCTCGAGATCGGCGTCAACGACTATTTGCTGCGCCCGATCGACAAGACCGAGCTGCTGGCCCGCGCCCGCACGCAGATCCGCCGCCGCCGCTACACCGATCATTTGCGCGACAACGTGCAGAACTCGATCGAGATGGCGATCACGGACGCGCTCACCGGCCTGCACAATCGCCGCTACATGGAGAGCCATCTGGCGACGCTCGCTGACCAAGCCTCGACCCGCGGCAAGCCCCTGGCGCTGATGATTCTGGACATCGACTATTTCAAGTCGATCAACGACAATTACGGCCACGACGCCGGCGACGACGTGCTGCGCGAGTTCGCGGTGCGCGTGCGCAAGTCGATCCGCGGCATCGACCTGGCCTGCCGCTACGGCGGCGAGGAGTTCGTCATCGTGATGCCGGAGACCGATCTCCACGTCGCCGGCATGGTCGCCGAGCGCCTGCGCCGCTCGATCGCGGGCGAGCCGTTCGCCGTCCACAAGGGCACCAAGCGCATCGAGGTCACGATTTCGATCGGCCTCACCACGCTGGAGCAGAAGGGCGAGGCGGTCGCCGACGTCCTCAAGCGCGCCGACACCGCGCTCTACCGCGCCAAGCACGACGGCCGCAATCGCGTGGTGTCGCAGGCGGCGTGAGGCCGCTTGCAACAAAAACTGCGAAAACAACCCCATGCACAGTAGCCGGCGTTAGTTGGATCAATGGCTTATGCGGGTAGAGCTGGGCGGCCTAGGCCGATTGCCCGGGCGTTTGACACGTCGGGCAAAACAGGAGCATTTTGATAGGATCGCGAATTGGTCCTGACGTGTAGTCAGGTGTCGTCGCTTCCCCCCAAGCTCCACTGTCATTCCCCGCGAAAGCGGGGAATCCAGTACGCCGTGGCCTCTCGGTTCTAGCCTCGCTGTCTCTGGAATACTGGATCACCCGCTTTCGCGGGTGATGACACCGAGTGATGCGGCAGCAGTGCTCAGTGCGGCGTGCGCTTGCTGTGCGTCGCGGTTTGCTTCTCCCCATCACCCACATCCACCCCCGCATTCCGCAGCAGCACCTTCGCCGCTTCCTTCGCGGCGCGGGCCATCGCGGGGTCGTCGCGCACGAGGTCCTGCGCGATCGAGCCGTCGACCAGGAGCACGAGCTGTGTCGCGAGCGCATCCGCATCCGCAACACCTAGCTCGTTCAACCGCTCGCGAAACCAGACGCGGCGACTTTCCTTGAAGGCGATTGCGATTTTCTTCACGGCGCGGTCCTTTGGGCCGAGCTCGGCGACCGCATTGACGAACGGGCAGCCGCGAAAATCCTTGGCCGCAAAGCGCCGCTCCAGCGAATCGAAGGTGCCAAGAATTTGCTCGGCCGGGGGCTTGTCGGAGGGGCGCGGCTTGACGAAGCGCCGCTCCAGATAGGCCGCGATCAGCGCGTCCTTGGAGGGGAAGTGGTTGTAGAGCGTGCGCTTGGAGATCCCGATCTCGGCCGCGATGGTGTCGACGCCGATGGCGCGAATGCCTTGCAGATAGAACAGCTTGTCGGCGGTCTCGAGGATCCGCTCCTTCATCGTCTGTGGTGTGGGCGGGGGAGCCATGCGGCAGCGTGCGTCCTGTTCGCTTGACAGCGTGCACCTTTCATAGCCTAAGTACACAGATCTGTGTAACTAAAAACATCGAGAATTGCAGACGCCGGCGCGCGCGTCGCGCCGACGAGGGAGAAAAATATGCCCCTGTTGCAGGTCCTGCGTCCGACATTGCCCATCCTGATCGGCGCCTCGATCATGCTGACGCTGAGCATGGGGCTGCGGCAGAGCCTCGGCATCTTCATGCAGCCTTTGACGCATGACATCCACATTTCGATCTCGGATTTCACGCTGGCGCTGGCCGTGCAGAACCTCGCCTGGGGCTTTCTCCAGCCGCTCGCCGGCGCGATGACGGTGCGCTACGGCTTCCGCCCGATCATGATCGTGGGCGCGCTGATGTACATCGTGGGCCTCATTCTGATGGCGACCGCGAACGGGCTCGTCAGCATCATGATCGGCGCCGGCGTGCTGATCGGGACGTCGCTGGCCTGCACCGCGGCCGCGATCGCGATGTCGGTGGCGGCGCGCGCGGTGCCGGAGACTGTACGCTCGACCGTGCTCGGCATCGTCTCCGGCGCGGGCTCGCTCGGCGCGCTGTTGTCGGCGCCGCTCGGACAGATGCTCAACGAAGGATTTGGCTGGCGCGTCGGGCTCGCCGGTTTCGTGATCATGTCGGTGCTGATGATCCCTGCGGCCTGGTATGCCGGCCGTGTCGACGCGATTCCGCTGCCGAAGCCCGCCGCCGACGACATCGGGGATGCCACCGCCGCGACGGCTGCGAAGACGGCGTTCGGCAACGCGTCCTTCGTGGTGATGACCTGCGCCTATCTCGTCTGCGGCATGCAGCTCGTGTTTCTCACCACGCATCTGCCGTCCTATCTGGCGATCTGCGGCCTCGATCCGATGCTGAGCGCGCAGACGCTCGGCATGATCGGCGGCTTCAACGTGCTGGGCTCGCTGTTCTTCGGCTGGGCCGGCCAGCGCTGGAACAAGCTGGCACTGCTGGGCGGCATCTACATCCTGCGCTCGCTCGCGCTTGCCTGGTATTTCATGCTGCCGGCGACGTCGTTCTCGACGCTGCTGTTCGGCGCCATCATGGGCTTCCTCTGGATGGGGGTCGGCCCGCTGGTTGCCGGCGCCGTCGCCGAAATGTTCGGCCTGCGCTGGCAGGCGATGATCCAGGGCCTCGCCTTCATGAGCCACCAGATCGGCAGCTTCCTCGGCGCCTACGGAGGAGGGGTGCTCTACGACACGCTCGGCTCCTACACCATGGCCTGGCGCATCGGCGTGGCGCTCGGTCTGGCCGGCGGCATCATCCAGGTCGCATTCGCGCTGATCCGGCCGTCGCAGCCGCCGTCGCCGGTGCTGCGGACGGCGTAGCGGGGCGGTGCTCGCGAACGTCAGCTTGGGAGCTTGCCGCGGACGCCGTGCTGTTTCGTCGTGATGGCCGCTTGTGACCCGCAGCTTGGCGCGCGGACGAACTTTTCTCCGGCTGTGACGTTGCAACAATCCATGATCCTGCAGGCGGATGGCGCGTCGTCGCGTGCGCCATCCGCTCCTCCACATGGGCCTTAAGCTTTCAGGTCCGTGATCCGCATAATCGCGACCACATTCCCGTCGTTGTACGCCTGTTCTTTTGTTTCCTTGTTGCAGGTCCAGACAAAATTCTTCTTGCCCGTAAAGGTCTTTCCGTCCTGCTCAAGCCGAAGCTCCCCTTCGGTGATATGGCAGATCATGGCATTCATCATCGGGGGCCCCATGGTCTTCGCCCCCGGCTGCATGATGACATCGCGCATTGAGACGGTCTTAAAACCTGGGATCAGGGATGGTGTCTCGCCTTCATATTCACGCACCACGACACCTGGCCAAGGCGTCATATCCTTGTAGCCTGTGGCTTGAGCGGCGGCTGGCTTGACCATGGCAGCCGAAGCCGCTGCCAACGCGATTCCCAGTGCGGACCTTCGATCGATCTTGCTCATCGCTTTCTCCCGACGTTACCGAACGAGCCGCCGCATAAGCAGCGCGCAAAGTTCGTGGTGAACGGTGGTACGAAACCGAAAAAGGAACGGCTTCTAAGAGAGCGTGTGCTTGCCGATGGCACCAGTGCTGCTCGTTTGCCCAGACGGGTGATTTCGGCACATCCCACTTTAAGGGCAACGACATTCTACGTCACCTGACGAGTCTGGGGAACATGTGAAACGAAGTCTCTGCCAGGCCCACGGGAAGGTCCGGATTTGGCCCAAGCGGTCGACCCGGCATGTCCGCTAGATGTCCGCTCCTTGGGGGTGAAGCAGACTTGATATGCTCAGCCCGAGTTCTTCCGGGTGTGACCCATTGCGGACCTCTTGGATGCCTTCCTGCGAAGACCTACCTTGGTGCTTTGCAGTTGTTTCAAGAGCCGGAATACAATGACGCATGACAACCTCTCAGCCGCTAAGCATCGTAATTCGCATACCAGACGTGGCCCTCTCGCGTTCTGATCTGAACGCTTTATTGGGGCTGCAGGTCGACCGTTATGAGGCATCGTCTCGGAGCGCGTATGCTCAGATCGACATCGCAGATGAAGGGGATCAATGGGCCAATGCTCTCGGCTGTATTCAATCAATTCGTGCCATTATTCGACAGCTGGTTTCCGCCGGTTCGATTGGAGCGCCGAGCTTGGACGTAGCAATGGTTTTCCCGCACTCGGCACTGTCTAAGTCGCTGACGGTTCCTGCCAATCTGGCTGCGGCTGCCGGCGAAGCCGGGATGGAGGTTCAGTTGTCCGTGTATAAAACCGAGTAGAAGGTCGCCTTCTGGCCCGTTTGAGACTTGGCGAGGGGTACTAAAGATGTCCGCTCACTGGGGCTGACCAAAAGGCGTCTCGGGAGAACCAAACCGACGCGATTGACCCAAAGCCGACCTTGGAGCGCATATGTCCTTAGCGGGGCCACGACTTTCCGTAGACATCGCACAGAACGACAGCCATCTTCTGATGGCCCTGCCTGTCGGCAGGAAACGGCTGGCTGTCAATTTCTAGGCGGCTCATGAATTTAACCTCGAAATCTCGCCAGCCGTTCTCGTGCCATCCGCGCAGAAGCAGCGGCTGGCCGCGCGCATCCTGCTCTTCGTATCCGACCGAAAAGGGTTCGACCTTGTACCGTTCGCCTCGATGCGTAAACGATACTGTCGCTCGCCTTGCTATTGCCTGACAAAGTCGTGTTTTGCTCATGAGGGGCTTCGGTTCGTAGTCAACAGACCACCCCCTTCGGTAGCGCTCAAGAAGACGGACCCACCGCGACCACGGTCTCCACTTAATTCCGCACTCGATCTAGACCAGCTGTGTGAACAAATGTGATCTCGATGGCCCGCGCCATGTGAACCTTCTTTATCCTCAGAGGCATGCAACCCAAAGTAACGTGCGACGTCCTTAAGGGCAACCTGAGCAACAGACTCAACTGGCGGATATGTCCGCGATTGGCTCATAGTGGATTGCTGAGGTTCGGTCTGATGTCCGCTTTTGGCCCCGAAGCGGACTCCGCTTAGCATTGAACTGAGCAGCGGCCTTGCGGCGGGTGCGGGCATCTCCCAGTGATCGAGGCAATTTGAATTAAGTGCTTGAGCAGACCGAACTGTCGCTTGCGTAGACATGCTCCAGTGGGGCTGATTGAATGAGACTGAACCTCGGATGTAACTTCTCCCTGAGGTTAGGAACATGAAGAAGGCCGAGTACATCCCGACGAATTTCCAGCTCAGCCAGCGAGCCATCGCAAAGATCAATGAGCTCACAAAGGTATCTTCCGATGCTATGGGGCGCCTGATGGTGCCTGCGCTTTTTTGGCACGAAGAATACGAAGAGGCGACGCGAGAGACGGTAGTCTTCGGCCCGGGGTTCGGTTGGTATTTTCTCGATGAAGTGCCGACGAACCTTTTGCAGCACGTTGACGGCACGGCGCTCATTTTCGCTGTCACGTCAAAGACTGCCGTGCATTTTAAAGACAAAGTCCTCGACTATAAGGATGGCAAGAGTTTTTTTCTAGCTTCCTAACCGGTAAGCTAACTGTCTGCGTTGGCCCGTAGAGGACATCGCGCCGGTATTCGCCGACGACCGCAGGTGACCCTGGCTGTATGAAAACGCCGTGCCGCTGTATGATTCTCCCTGTGATTCTCCCGGGGGGAATTGATGAGGCGCTTCGTGGTTATGAGCGCTGGTTTCGGAGCCTGAGCGGTCGCGCGGGTATGCCGTCAGCGGCTAGTCACCTGCCGAAAAACCATCGCCTCCAGAATGATGATCGCTTCCGCCATCTATCGACGGGCCGGGGCCATCAACATCAGCCCCGAGGCCGGACGCCTTCTTTCGACGGGGCCATGCCAACGCCATTCCGCCGGCAACAATCAGGAACAACACGATCACCGCTATCCAGTGAGAGATCATGCTGTCGTCGGAGCGTAGACGGTGAAAACGATCTCGAAATGCAAGGCTGCGATCATCTCGATAGCCTTGGCTGAGATGGCAAACTCTGTTGCATGCGGCTCACCAGCCGCTTGTATGCCCACATTCAGCCTGCGAAAGTCCAGTCGTTCCCTGATACATCTAAGGTCAGGTTGGAGTGTGCGGACAAACTCGATTAGGCCAAGCAACGTCTCTTCGAGCGAGGCGAACCGGTCGGCAAGCTCTATGGACGCATCGCGACCGTTGCGGCGAAGCACAACAACCTTGGCTTCAATCGGTTTCGCAAACTCTTCAATGTCGTGAGCGGCTCCACCTATGTCCAGGTCAACGTTCAGAAAGCTCGCAATGGCATCTTCGCTACCGGTCATTGTGTGCTCGCTCAAGGCTTGCCGTTCTCGCGCAGATCGTTGCCGCGCTTAATCTCCTGCGTGAGATTGTCGAAGACCTGCGCCAACGAGCGCCCATCCTTGTTGTCATTGACTTCCGTACCTGTCGCCCGTGCCACGCAATCGCGCTACAGCCGAGCACGAGCGGAAGGAAAGATACAATCAAGCTCACGTACCAAGGGACGTCGTTGCCCACAATCCAGAAACCCCCGCCGATTGTCTCGGGACCTTCATTGCAACCTATGATAACTAATGAAATTTGTGCACTACTCTCAAGATTTGTTGGTTAAGCAATCCTGATGACAAGGATGTCCGCTATTGGGTTCATGGTAAGCGTCGTTCCGCTCCCACCTTTTCGGGGCAGATGGGATAGGCGAGTTTCACGATCTCTTTGAAGGGATCGGTTTGTGTCTATGTTTGACCATACGCTTAAGTCGGATGTAACGGCGCGCCGGCTGGAAGTGATCACGGAGACGGGACGACGTCGTTGGTTCTCCAAGGACGACAAGGCCCGGATTGTCGAGGAGACGCTGGTACCAGGCGCGGTCGTTTCCGAGATTGCCCGGCGACACGGGCTGACCCCACAACAAGTGTTCACTTGGCGCCGGCAAGCGCGCCGGGAGCCGGCGCCGATGGCTAACGATCCGCAGTTTGTACCTGCGGTGGTAGACGCCATGGCGCCGGTCGCGGTTGCGGGCCGTGAGCGCAAGACAGCGCGACGGAAGGCCAAGCCGGATGTTGGGGGCATCGAGATCGAAGCCGAAGGCGTCACTATCCGGGTCGGCCAAGGCGCGGACGTGGCGATGATTGCGGCCATCGTCCATGCGTTGAAGGCAAGCCGGTGATCGGCCCGTCCGGCACTGTCCGGGTGATGGTGGCAACCAAGCCAGTCGACTTCCGCAAGGGAATGGAAGGGCTTGCTATGTTGGTACGCGAGCACATGAAGGCCGATCCGTTCTCGGGTGCTGTTTATGTCTTCCGTGCCAAGCGCGCGGACCGGATCAAGCTGATCTTCTGGGATGGTACGGGTTTGTGCCTGTTCGCCAAGCGGCTCGAGGAAGGCGTCTTCCGCTGGCCGAAGATCGAGGATGGCGTGATGCGTTTGTCAGCGGCAGAATTGTCGGCGCTGCTCGAAGGGCTCGATTGGCGGCGTGTCCACGCGGCACGGGAGACGGTCGTCCCGACGCAAGCCGGATAATTGTGGGCCGCGCTGCGGCGAAGTGAATCAGAGGCATCGAGTACGTCGTCAGGCGGGCGCGAATATGCTCTGATTTGCCCGTGAGCGATAACCTTCCTGATGATCCCGAGACGCTGAAGGCGATGCTGCTTGCCGAGCGGCACGAGAGCGAGCGGCTGCGCCAGATCATCAAGGAATTGCAGCGTCATCGCTTTGGCCGGAGGGCGGAGTCGCTTCCTGAGGAACAGATGCTGCTGGGCCTCGAGGACGTCGAGCAGGTCGCGGCCTCTGCCGAGGCCGGTCAGGACGAGACCGCCCCGGAAGGTCGGGCGGAACGGGCGCGCAAGCGCCGCGTCAACCGCGGGGCACTGCCGGCGCATCTGCCGCGGATCGAGGTCGTCGTCGACATCGACGACAAGACCTGCCCCTGCTGCCAGGGCGAACTGCATTGGATCGGTGAAGACAAGAGCGAGCGGCTGGACATGGTGCCGGCGCCGTTCCGCGTTGTCGTTACCCGGCGTCCCAAATACGCCTGTCGTGCCTGCGAGGATGGTGTCGTGCAGGCCGAGGCTCCGGCCCGGCTGATCGAGGGCGGCCTGCCGACCGAGGCCACGGTCGCCCAGGTTCTGGTGTCCAAATATGCCGATCATCTGCCGCTCTACCGGCAGGCCCAGATCTATGCCCG
>NZ_JBVVPO010000038.1:0-89451 GCF_055811795.1 Bradyrhizobium sp. MI1.7 | reverse complement strand
GCGACAGGAGCCGGCGCTTCGATCGCGGTCTCGCGGAAGGCGCGCTCGAGCTCGTCGAGCGAGACTTCGCCCGGACGTAAGGGGCGCTCCAGGGTCTGGTCGATCAGCGTGCCCTCGGTCATTTCTTTTTCTTTCGACGGTGCAACCTTTGCTTCGACGGGAGTGGGAGCTTCCGGGACGAGCGGCGGTGCATCAGCAACAGCACCTGCGGCCATCGCGGCCATGCCCTGCTCGACCATCGCTTCCAGCTTGTCGATGAGATCGCGGTCGTTGCCTTCGGGCTCGGCTTCGGTCGCCTCGAGGCCGGCGAGGATCTCCTTGATGCGGTCGATCGAGGACAGGATCACCGTCACCGCGCCGGCCGTCACCGGCATGCCGTCGCGGAATTTGCTCATCAGGGTCTCGCCGGCATGCGCCAGCGCTTCAAGCCGCGGCAGTCCGAGGAAGCCGCACGTGCCCTTGATGGTGTGGACCAGGCGGAAGATGTTATCCAGGATCTTGGCGTTATTCGGCTCCTGCTCGAACTTCACCAACTGATTGTCGACGGTGTCCAGGCTCTCGCTGGTCTCCGTCAAAAACTCCCGCAACAGATCATCCATGAGCTACGCCTTACTGAGCCGGACTTCGACGCCTGGGCCGCACCTGGAGTTCGGCGGAGGTCCGCGCCTGGATCGTTAGACAACCCCTTTCACGGTCCCGTTAATTTCAGCCTCCGTGCTAATACGGATATTGAAGACAAGTTTGCGCTTCGAGGCCTGCGATAGCGTCTTGCGACAAAAGCGGCGCCGCATCTCACGCGACAGACGCGATAGGTAAACGCTCCGATAACAACACTGCGACGTATGCGAAAAATCCTGCTCGCGAAGGACGATATGCACGGGCCGCGCGAATTGAATCAAATCACGCGCAATCAGAATCGCTCACACCGCCGCCCGCTGCTCGCCTGCTCAATCCGCAACAGCTGCGCTTGCGGTAAACGGACGCTTATTTCGCGGCCGCCGCGATTGCTACCGCGCTAACCCAATTGCGGAGACAGCACGATGCTCCGCGAGACAATCCTCGATGGCCGCGAATAGCGCATCCGGTCTAAACGGCTTGCGAAGGCAACGCGCAGCGCCGAGCTCCGGCGCCATCCGGAGGAAGTCGGGTGCGGGCGCGTTCAAATTTGCGAAGGCGTAGCCGGACATCGCAATCAGCGGAATGGCCGGCGCGTGCTCGTGGAAGATCCGGATCGACTCGAACCTCGCGTGTGCGGCATGAAGATGTCGATCATCATCAGATCGACCTGTTCGTTCTCGAGAGCGCGGAGGCGGCTTCTCCTCCGTCGGCAATCGTCACCCGGAAATGATTCCGCTGCAGATAGATCTCGATGGCCATGCACACCATCGGGTCGTCGTCGACGAGAGTATGGTGCAGGTCTGCCGTCCCCGTTTGAGTTTCCCGTTTCGGCGATTCAAACGTCAAACCGTGGGGCACGCCGTTCTCCTCTGGCTGGTCGAAACATTGATGCAAGCGTCAACGGTCCTGTCGGGAAATCAGGGGCAAGGGGTGCGACAGTCGCGGCGTTGCGAAGCCGCGCGGACCAGTCCCGGATGGATAGAAAATGCGCGCTTGAGGGGAAGCCGCAGGTGTCGGTCGGGTCCGATGACGGCGCAGATGCGATCCTAGCGGCTCATGATGGCCCCCTTGCCGCTTTTTCCTGCCGCCCGGCGCAAGACGGACGCCCCTAATTAACGCGCGAATCAGCGTGCGTTTCTCAATTTCCGCCGCAAATGCCGCAGCCTGTCTGCCCCCCAACGGGTATATGGACGGCCACACAACCTTTACAATATGTTTTGGTCGCCGTGCAACTGAATGACGCACAGGGCGCGGCGGCCGATCGTCCTAATGAACGCGCCGGATTGACCTGCATGACCGCGAGCGGCCACCCGTCCAACCAGTTGCTGCAAATGCTCGGCGTGGCGGATTTCGATCTGCTGCGCCCCCATCTCGCGACAGTCGAAATGGTCAGGGAATCTGTCTTGGCCGAGGCAGGCGCCGCGCTGCGACATGTCTACTTCCCGCACGGCGGGTCCGTTTCGATCACGGTGGGTCTCTCCGAGGGACAGATGATCGAGGTCGCGATGCTGGGCCGCGACAGCGCCGTCGGCGCCGGCGCCGCGCTTGCCGACGGCATCGCTCCGACGGATGCCGCTGTGCTCTTCCCCGGGACTGCGTCCGTGCTCGAAATCGCGGCCTTCCGGGCGGTGGCGGCCGCAAGCGCGCAGTTTCGCGGCCTGATGATCCGCCACGAGCAGGCGCTGCTCGCGCATGCGCAGCAATCGGTGCTGTGCAATACGGTGCACCCGGTCGAAGCGCGGCTGGCGCGCTGGCTCCTGCGTGCCCGCGACCTGTCCGACAGCAAGTTCCTTCCGCTGACACAGGAGACGCTGGCGCAGATGATGGGCGTACGGCGCAACGCGATTTCCCTCGTCGCAAATGCGCTCCAGCGCGCCGGCATCATTCACTACACCCGCGGCCAGATCGAGATCGTCGACGAGCGCGCATTGGAGACGAGGTCCTGCGACTGCTATGCGGCGGTGAAGGGCTGCCACGCCCGCCTGCTGGGAGCCCCGCGATGAAGATAGCCCGGCGCAACCGGCCTGCTGCATGCCGGTGTGCACACAGTGCAGCGGGGGCGCCATCGCAACCGGACATCTTGTCCCAATTGCCAATATATCCCGACGAGAACATGATCAAACTTATCCGTACAGCGAGCAGCCCATTCGCTTCGAGTTCGGGGGCTGACGAGACGGAGGCAGTCTTGGAAACGATGGCGCGCCCATCCAACGGTTTCCTGTCCGCACTGTCGGCGGAGGATTACGAATTGATCCGCCCGCATTTGCGCATGATCGATCTGCCGCACGAAGCGATCCTGGTGGAGACCGGCGAGACGCTCAAGCGCGCCTACTTTCCCCACCGCGGCGTCATCTCGCTGGTGGTGAAACTCGCCAAGGGCGAGCATGTGCAGGTCGCCATGGTCGGCCGCGACAGCCTGCTCGGAACGCTCTCGACCATGGGCGATGCCTGCGCGCTGAACACGGCAATCGTGCTGGTCCCCGGTGCCGCCTCCGTGATGGACCTCGACCGGCTGCGCGACGCGGCCGACCAGAGCAGCACCTTGCGGACGCTGCTCACCCGTCACGGGCTGGCCGTCTACGCACAGGTCCAGCAGACCGCGGGCTGCAACGCCGCCCATCCGGTGGAGTCGCGGCTGTCGCGTTGCCTGCTGCACACCCATGACCTGTCGGGCGATTACCGGCTGCTGCTGACCCAGGAGGCGATGGCGCAGATGATCGGGGCGCGCCGCAACAGCGTGTCGCTGGTCGCCAATACGTTGCAGCACGCCAATTTCATCCACTACAGCCGCGGGCACATCCAGATCCTCAACCTGGACGGCCTGCGCCAGACGGCGTGCGAATGCTACGCCACCGTGAAGGCCCAGTACGACCGGCTGCTCGGCCCGCGCTGACCGGCGCCTTGGTAAACCGGCGGCTAACGCCGGCCTGCAAACACGGATCGTCCTGCTACCGGAACTGAAATTCGGATGCCCTAGACACGGGGCATGCCTCGCGCCGTACAGGCCGCGCGGCAGACGAACCGTGACCAGGACGGGCCAAAGCCATGTTTGAAGTGACCGCCGCGCCGATGCCAAAAGCGCTCGATGCTGCGCCCGCGCGCGAGCCGGGTGCGTACGAAGCGCTGGTGCGGGAGATCGGCGAGGACGGGGCCTGTGAAGTCCGTGACGTGTTCTGGAGCGAGACCTGCGCGCGTCTGCAGCTGTTCCGCACGCTCTCGCTCGCGCGGCACCTCGCCAGGATCACCCGCGAAGCGCATTCGCTGAAGAGCGCGGCCGGAACGTTCGGCTATGTCAGGCTTGCGGCGCTGGCGCTGCGGCTGGAGCAGACCGCGGAGACGCTTGGCGAGGCCGAATTCCACGGTCTCCTCGACCTGATGGATGCCGCCTACGCCGCCGCGCGCGCGCAGGAGCCGCAGGGCTAGAGCCATTTTCGTTTCGATGAATCGGAGCGGGGCTTGCGCAAACCGTATCCACTTCGCTCGAAAACGCTCTGACGAAAACCGCGCCAGGCCCGCCGTACTTCTACGGTTTGGGATTTTCACAGATGGCTAATCATAGGTGGCGATAGTCGCCGGAAACCAGGAGGGTTTCCATGTTCACCTATGAGACTGCGGATCAGAAAGAGGTCCGTCGCTTCCGCATCGCACAGTTCAACGGCAGGACGGCGACGGTGAAGGCTGGCGAGGCGACGGTGACTGGTTTCGTTCGCTCGGTGCTGGAGCAGGAATCGAGCATGCCGCCGCGCTGGACCATCACGATCATTCCGAGCGCGCCGAAGGAAGAGCCCAAGTCGCTGCGGCCGCCGTCGCGGGTACGCCCTTTCGCCGAGGATTATCTCTGAACCCATCGGGTCCCCAGGCCATTCTCAGGCTTGATCGCCCGCCTGGCGGCGCAGGACAGAACCTTAATCGATCGAATGCAGCAGCGCCGCACGGACGAGGTCCGCGGTGTTGCGCGCGCCGAGCTTGCGCATCGCCTCGGCGCGATGGCTCTCGAACGTGCGCGGGCTGATCTGCATCCGCAGCGCGCCCTGCTTGTTCGAGTAGCCCTCGCTGATCAGCCTCAGCACCTCGCGTTCGCGCTTGGTCAGCCGCTTCTGGCCCGACAGGCCCAGCAACTCGGTGCTCGGCACACGCTGCGCTTGCTGTGCGCGGGCGGCGTTCAATTCGGCGCCCTCGGTCCTGGACTGGATCGGCAGGGCATCCCTATGAGGGCCGGCAAGCTGCTTGACCACGCCGCAAACACGTTCGGTCTGCGCCAGCGCATTCTCCACCACGCGCTGCAAATAGGCCCGATCGGCCGTAACCGGCGCGAGCTGGTCGCTGTGGTGCTTGATCTCGCCCATGTAGAGCAGGAGCGCGGTCAGGGGGCCGTTGAGCTCGCGGGCGATGGCGCTGGCCATCTCGTCGGCGGCCTTGGCGCGGACCGCGTTCAGGCGGGCGAAATCGAGCTCTTCGGTCGGAGCAGAGCTGCTTTCGAACCATTCCGACGGCCGCGAATCGGTGGCCGTATCGTTCTGTGACCCCATGTGACTCGTTTAGCGGAACCGAGGCCGGTCTGTGGTTAACTTTTTGCTCCGTAAGACTACGGTAATTTTGGCAGTTTTGTGCTGAAATACCGGCGCAGGCACAATTTATGCTTGAGTACCCACGCAATCGACCACGCGTAGGTTGAGGTTTCGCCCAAAACTTGAGCAGGCGACGAAATGCCTCCTTAACCAACGCTCCCCAGCGGGCGCCCGCGCCTCCCGGTTTTTACGGATAAATTAACAATGACTTGCTTCTCTTGGTCACGATTGAGAGCGCGCAAATGCCTCCACGCATGAGGCCGGTAGGCCTGCGGGAAACGCTGCGGAAGATTGCGTGCCATGAACGAGATCGATCGGCTGTCCGAGTTCTTGCAGAGACTGACGCCGCTCTCGCGCAGCTGTCTGCTCAGCGAGCTCGAGCGGCTCGAACTGTGCGGCATCGACATGCCGGGCTCGTCCGACATCCAGGCGAAGTTGCGCGCCGAGTTCCGCAAGGACGGATCGACCCAGGCACGCGCCACCAGTCCCTCGCGCTATTTCTTCGCGCCGCTCGAACTGCTCCTGATCGACGGCGCACCCGAGCATGCCAATGCGGGGCGGATTTCACGTAACACGCTCACGCCGATCTGGGAGTGGATCTGCCGCGACCTGCTGCCGACCATGGCGCGCGACTACATCAAGGCGATCAACGACCAGGTCACCGCCAACAACCCGAAGGAAGTGCTGAAAACCGCGTCGATCTTCCAGACCAAGGTCCTCAAGGTCCTCGAGAACACCCTCGCATCGGCGGAAAGCACCGAGTTCGCACGCGCCAAGCTCACGCAATACACGGCCTCGCGCACCGCCTTCGACGACGTGAGGAAAATGCAGCAGGTGCTGCGCGCCGGCGACGCGCTGCCGAAGTTCAACGAAAAGCTGCCTGAGAAGATCGCGAAATTCGACGACGGCCAGGTTGCCCAGATCACTGCGCAACTCGATGTCTTCAAGAAGTCCCACCCGGACGCGCTGCCCTTTGCGCTGGCGCTGGTGGCGAGGCGGCTGAAGACGTCCTGGGAGCTGGTGCGCCTTGCCACCAGGATCGCCGCGAGCAAGAGCGTGGCCGACGTCGCCGCCACGCCCTATGCCTGCGTCGTTCCCATGGTGCTCGACCGGCTCGACGACAAGCGGCTCGCCCTGCGGGTCGCGCTCAAGCACAACCGCGTGCTGGTCGCCCGCGACCTGCTCGCCGACATCTACGACACCGAATATGCGCTCAAGGTCCGCATCGACGGCATCGAGGGTTGCGAATGGGGTATCCGGCTCCAGCAATTGATGGATGCGATCGCGGCGCTGGTGTCCGCCGAGGTGAGCCGCTTCCCCTCCAATGTCGGCCACATTCTCGGCTCGCGCCGGCTGCGCAGCCACGACACGCTCGGTGGCAAGCTGTCCTATCTGGCCTGGAAGGGACGCGACGCCGTGCAGGACGGCGCGGCGGCGTTTCGCAAATTGATTGGGCAGACCTGATACTGCGGCGCGGCTACTCCGCCCGCGGCAGGCACAGGAAGCGATCGGTAAATCGTCCTGACAGAACGAATCTGAACCACCAATACATCAATCGCCGCGTCGTCATTGCTGTAATCCTCGACAGCCCACCACCGGCTGCGCACAGCAATAGCGCAGGTGCAGCAAGACACATGTGATGTGCTTCACATTTGCGCCGCCGCAGCCGGCCACGTTGTCGCAGAACTGTCACGCGTAAACCATGGAACATGCGCGCATCGCGTGAAAATGAACTCTCCCATCGCTGCCATCGTGTCGATCCTGCGATGCACCGCAAGAGCGACGGGAAGGAGGTTGCGATGAGATCGAACCGGCGGACATCGACGATGGCGGCATTGCACGCGCGCGCCAGCGCCGCGCGAAACGCGAGCGGTTCGTAGCGCGTTGAACGAGCTGAATGCGCAGCTCGACAAGCACGGATTCTACAAGGCGTTTCCCGTCCTGAGTCGCGGTCGCGAGCTGGTACTGCATGACCCGGCACGCCACGGCCACAAGCAATTGAGGCGTCCATTATTCAATTGGGCGAAGTGCGCGCGACCTCGTCCGATTACAGGACAGCGCGCGTGTCCGCAGCCAAGCCGCGTCTTGCAAAAATTGCGCGGGATTGCCGCACGCTCGCGCGCGACGCGCGGGCAGACGTAAAAACTTCTGGAAGAAGATCCAGACAATTTTAGACGTGATGCGGGCTTTAACGTTACCCAGATAATTCAACAATCGACTGAAGCTCTCCATATTTGAAACTGCTCCCATCGCTAACACCTGTCGCGGAACGGGAGTGGTTTGCGATGAACGATGAACTTGTTGAGCTCGCCGGACGGAGGCCCAAAACCTTCGGACGGCGAAAGGTAACGCCGCGCGCATGCGTCGCCGACGGCAAGCGCCATCTGCGCGCATTCCTCGCCGAGGTGCTGGAGGATCTTGGTTTCGTCACCAGCGAATGCGCCAGCGCGGACGAGCTGCAGACCGTGCTGACCCGCGAGTTGCCGGACCTGATCCTGCTCGGCATCGCCGCCGACGGCATCGAGCCCGGCACGTTTCTGGAGACGCTGGTGCGCGAGGCCTTCGACGGCAAGGTTCTCGCCGTCGGCGCCCGCGAGTCCATCATCGTCAGGGCCGTGCAGCAGGTCGGCGAGGAATACGGCCTCGCGATGCTGCCGCCACTGACCACACCGTTTGCCGCGGAGACGCTGCGCGAGCGCGTCGCGATGCTGCTGCCGGACGAGCCGGCGCCGAGCCCGGCCGTGTATGTCGGCGAGGCGCTTCATGCCGGCTGGCTCGAGCTCTGGTACCAGCCCAAGATCGACGCGCGCACCTTGGTCCGCAGCGGCGCCGAGGCGCTGGTGCGGATGCGGCATCCGACCTGGGGCGTGGTGCCGCCCGCCTACTTCATCCCCGAAGAGCACGATCCGCATTTGCGCGAGCTCTCGGAGTTCGTGATCGAGCGCGCCTTGCAGGACTGGCACTATCTCCTGGAGCAGCAGAGCCCGGTCGATCTCTCGATCAACCTGCCGTCGTCGTATCTGAAGGAGCCGCTGGCGGTGCGCGATCTCTGCCGCCGCATGCCGACGCATCCGGCCTTCGGCGGGCTGACGATCGAGATCGACAGCGAGGAGGCGATCCGCGATCTCGAATTCCTCGTCGAGGTCGCCCGCGAGGTGCGCCTGCACAATATCGGCCTGTCGATCGACAATCTCGGCGCCAACTGGCCGTCACTGATGGATCTGGACAAGATTCCCTTCATCAAGCTGAAGGCCGACCGGCACTTCGTCACCGGCAGCGGCAGCGATCGGCTGAAGCGCACGGTGTGCCGTCACATCGTCGAGCTCGCCCACGCCTACGGCGCGCGCACCGTGGCCGAAGGCGTCGAGAGCCGCGCCGACCTCGTCGCCGCCAACGAGCTCGGCTTCGACCTCGTGCAGGGTTTTCTGTTCGGCAAGCCGATGCCGCTGAAGAAGTTTGCAAGGAGCGCGCTGACGCGGACGGTGATGGGGCAGGCGTGAGGCACAGGCCTCACGCCAACCGCCGCGCGAAGACGAAGACGCACACGACCACGAGTGCGATCGCTGCGATCACCCCCATGAAGGACAGAGATCTCCTAGCGGCAGACCCAGGCGCCATTGACCAGCACGCGGGCGCACGTCGGTGCCGCGACAGCGGCGCCTACGGCCGCTCCACCGACTACGGCGCGGCGCGTCGTTCGCCGCGCGACGCCGGCGACACTCACTGGGGTCGCTGGTCGCCCTACGCGGGCCTGTGCGCTCTGAACCGAGAATGAAAGACCATCCTCCTCCGACCACTGCACCGAGCCCATGGCTGCGCAGGCAATAACGGCGCCGGCTAGCCAAAATTTGGTTCCGTGTCGCATGACGTGCTCCTTCCCTTGCTTTCTGCGGATTTCTGTCAGTCGCGTGAGGATGCCGATCACCGTCCCATCAGCGAAACGAGCAGACCAGCCAGGCGGATGCTGTCACTGTGATCGCGAAACAGGGCACGCGATGCACCGGGGAGATAACTCTCCCATCCAGTGCGGCACTGCGTGCAAGAACAGACGTTGATCTAGATCAACGTTGGCAGTCGCATAACGACCGCGCCGAGGTGTGGTCGCGAGCCAATGACCAGATGGAAGCGCGTTCGATCAAGGTCATCAACTTCAGACCCTGGTCGGGAACTGCGATGCACCGCCTCAGGCATATCGCCGCGCGAAGAAGACGCAGACGACCACGAGTGCGGTCGCGGCGATCATGCTCCATGCGACCGGCTCGTGCAGCAGGAAGCCGGCGAGCGCGAGACCGAAGAACGGCTGGAGCTGCTGCAACTGACCGACCCAGGCAATGCCGCCGACCGCAAGGCCCCGGTACCAGAAGATGAAGCCGACGAACATGCTGAAAACGGAGACGTAGGCGAGCCCGATCCAGGCGGGCACACCGACGCCGCTCCACGTCGACGGCCATGTCACGATCGCGACCGGCACCATCAGCGGCAGCGCGAGCAGCAGCGCCCAGGAGATCACCTGCCAGCCGCCGAGGCGGCGCGACAGCGCGGCGCCTTCGGCATAGCCGAGCCCGCACAGCACGATGGCCGCGACCATCAGGAGATCGCCGGTGAGCGAGGCCGAGCCGTCGTTCGACAGGGCAAAGCCCGCGACCGTGGCGCTGCCCAGGACAGCGAACAGCCAGAACAGCGGCTGCGGCCGCTCGCCGCCGCGCAGCACCGCGAAGATCGCCGTCGACAGCGGCAAGAGCCCGATGAAGACGATCGAATGCGCGGAGGTGATGTGCTGGAGCGCGAGCGCCGTGAGCAGGGGGAAGCCGACCACGACGCCGATGGAGACGATGGTGAGCGAGACGAGATCCTTCCGCTGCGGCCGCGCCTGGCGGAGCAGGCCGAGCACGGCCACACCGATCAGTGCCGCGATGACCGCGCGGGCGGACGTCAGGAACAGCGCGGAGAAACCACCGACCGCCACGCGCGTCGCCGGCAAGGAGCCGCTGAAGATGATGACGCCGAGAAGCCCGTTGCCCCAGCCACTGCCTGCAGATTGCATGTCCGTCTCGCTTTTTGGGTCACGATCATCGGCCGTCGCCGGTGGCGAGACCAGCGACAATCCAGTACAATCCGGCAAAACTGTATGGATATGGAAGGTAATACACCTTGGGCGGCGAGGCACAAACGAAGGGACGGGGCGGGACGCGGACCAGCGACGTGATGGGCGCGATCCGCGCCAAGGTCGCGGCCCGCGCACTCAGTGCCGGCGACCGCCTGCCGTCGATCCGCAGCCTTGCCGCGACAATGGGTGTTTCGCCGTCCACCGTCGTCGAAGCCTATGATCGGCTGGCCGCCGACGGCCTGATCCGCGCCCGTCGCGGCTCGGGCTTCTATGTCTCATCGGCCGTCACCCCGCCGCTGGCGCTGACCGAAGTCGAGCCCCGCCGCGACCGGGAAGTTGATCCGTTCTGGGTTTCCCGACAATCGCTCGACACGGACGATGCCGTACCAAAACCCGGCTGCGGCTGGCTGCCGCCGGAGTGGATGCCGGAGGCGGCCTTGCGCCGCGCCACCCGTGCGCTTGCCCGCACCGACGCGAGCGTGCTGACCAATTACGGCAGCACCAGCGGCTCCCCTGCCCTGCGCCGGCTACTGCTCGCGCGCCTCGCCGAAGACGCGATCGAGGCCTCGATCAACCAGTTGATGCTGACCGGTTCGGGCACGCAGGCAACCGACCTGATCTGCCGCTTCCTGCTCCGTCCCGGCGATACCGTGCTGGTCGACGATCCCTGCTACTTCAATTTTCGTGCGCTGCTGCGGGCGCATCAGGCGAAGATCGTCAGCGTGCCCTTTACGCCGTCGGGCCCCGATATCGCGCGCTTCGAGCAGATCCTCGCGACTGAGCGGCCGCGGCTCTACATCACCAATTCAGCGCTGCACAATCCGACCGGCGCGACGATCTCGCTCCAGACCGCGCACCGGCTTCTGACTGCGGCCGCGACGCACGACCTCACCATCATCGAGGACGACATCTTCGGCGACTTCGAACCGGAGCGCTCGCCGCGCCTTGCCGCGCTCGACGGATTGAACCGCGTGATCCGCATCGGCAGCTTCTCCAAGACGCTGTCGGCCTCGGTGCGCTGCGGCTACATCGCAGGGCGAGCCGACTGGATCGAGCACCTCGTCGACCTCCAGGTCGCGACCAGTTTTGGCGGCCCGAGCCCGGTGGCGACCGAGATCATCGCCAAGGTCCTGGCCGGCGGCAGCTATCGCAAGCACATGGACGAGCTCAGGCAGAAGCTCACGCGCACGCGCCGCGACGTCGCGCGAAAACTTCAGGCGCTGGGCATCGAGCCCTGGCTGATGCCTCGCGGCGGCTTTTTCCTCTGGTGCCGCCTCGCGGGCGGACAGGATGCCACCGCCGTCGCGCGCGCCGCGCTCGAGGAGGATGTGGTGCTCGCGCCGGGCAACGTCTTCAGCGTGTCGCAGACGGCATCGGACTTCCTGCGCTTCAACGTGGCGCATATGAGCGATCCGCGGATGTGGGACGTGCTGGGGCGGGCGCTGAAGGCCAAATGATCAGCGCCTAGTATAACGGCTCCTCATAGACCGGCTCGCCGTCGAGCAGCAGCCGCTTGATGGCGGCGCGGCCTGAGGGGAGTACGGCGGCGACGACCCGGAGTTTCTGCTGGTTGCGGGCTTGCTCGAGCTTCTTACCCTCGCCTTCGGGCACGAAATAGCTTTCGAGACCGTATTTGATCGCCAGTTTCTCGCAGAAGACGTGCGGGCCCGAGCCGCAGGTTCCGCCGTAATAGGAGACGCGGCCACGGATCAGCACTTCGGGAGCCGTGACCGTGACGGGCTCGGCATGCACCGAGACGGCCTCGTAGAGACCATTGGCATTCGGCGCGAGCTTGACGAACACGACGGGCTTGCGCTCGGCCGCCGGCTGGCCGGCGAGCGTGCCCGCCGGCAGTTGCGAGATGTCGTAGCGGAGCACGACATAGTCGCCGCGCAGGAGATCGCGGGGATCGACCGGCTGCGTCTGCAACGTCACCTCACGGCCTTCGCGCAGGATCTGCATGCGATCGGCGACCATCAGCACCAGCAGCACGCATTGAAGCAGGACGGCGACACCGAACAGCACGGCTTTCGGGATGCGCTGCCAGAGTTTTGTAACGGACGTGGTCAATTCTATCATCGCTGAGCCCTCGGCAGCGCGCGATTGAGCGCGGTGGCAAATACGACGGCAATCACACCGGCCGCGGCAAGGAAAGCCGAGCGGCGCAGCAGCGAGCCTTTCACCGCCCAGGTGATGCCCGCGATGACGCCGGCGATCCCGAGCCAGCCGGCAACGATCCGCGGACGCACATCATCGAGCACACCGGAGACGACGAGGCACAGCATGGCGCAGAGCAGCGCGGCATAGGCGAACCAGGGCTCGCCGGCCGTGGATGCCGGCCATATCGGCGCTGCGAGCAGGACGAGCCCGATCGAACATGCCGCAAGGATTTCACCTGCACGCCTGGTGATCCCTGCGGACGCAAGCGCGAGGATCACGCCAACGGCCCCGCACAGGATTGCCCAAAGCGGCTGGGCCGGCACCGTGCTGTTCCGGAAGCGGATGATGTCGTCGACCGTTGTCACCTCCAGGCAAGCGACGGCGGCCAGCGAAAACGCTCCGTAGATCGACAGGACGATCCCGAGGCGCAGCGCCCTCGGCGACGGCACAGCGGCGATCGCGAGCCCGGCGCCGAACAGCAGGGCGGCGCCGTTCGCGAGCACGAACGACGGCTGGGCACCGTCGAGCTCGAAGCGGAGCGATGTCGCGATCCACCACGGAAGCAGCGCGACCGCGACGAGATGGGCCGCCACGCGGGAATTCCATGCAAGCGCGAGCGCGGCGGCGATCAGCCAGACCGCCACGAACGGAAGATGCAGGACATCAGGCGCATCATAGCTGCGCATGCAGGTCCAGATGCAGGCCGCGACAAGGGCGACCGCAAGCGCGCCGCGCGATCCGGTCAGCAGTGCGGCGGCAAATGCTCCGATCGACCACAGCAGCATGCCGCCGGCGAAGTCCTCGCCGAGATGATACATCTGGCCGACCAGCGCGATGCCCGCGCCGAAGATGATCGCGCCGATGCTCGCACAGAGATCGGCGAGAATCGTGCGGCCCGTTGCGGCAAACCACGCCCCGAGGCCGCCGGCGACGACCATGCCGGCGATCAGGATCGCGAACCGCAGCAGCCGCGGGATCTCCGTCCAGTGCGCCGCGACGAAGGCGAGGAAGGCGGCTGCGATCAAGAGGCCACCGACGATGGCAACGACGACGGCGATGTTGATGCCGGGCGAGAGCGGCGGCAGCGCGCTGCGGATGGAGGTGGCAGCCGCCGGCGCGATCACGCCGTCGGCTTCCCACTGCGAAAGATCAGCCTCGAGGCGCTGCCGGTAGGTTTTGTCGAACATCGTCGTGAAACACCTCGCTCCCTGCGGGCTGGCGGGATGCTGTTGGTCGGGCCGCGACGGTAGCAGGTTCAACCTGTCACCGCTCTGGTCGCGAGGGCACCGGGCGCGCGTCCCCCGGCGGCAGCGGCTTCGCATTCACGGTCGACCCGAGTAAGTCACCGGCCGTCATGATGATGACCCGCCATGCAGAAACTGACGAACTCGAGGCAGGACGAGATCGACCGCACTCAGTTCGGCTTCATGGGTCAGGCCGTCCAGGATCACGAGCTGTACTTTGGTCGACTGCAATGCAGTCCCGATGGTCTGCGCGTTCCCGAGCGCGGGAACTTCCATTACGCGGGCCACTCCCAGCGTCGCCGCCTCGATATCCAGCGTGCGTAGAATATGACATCCGGCGATTCATTGGTCAGATCGTTCAAGCGTAGCCGCGCGCGAATTTTGATTTCACGCAACAATTCATCGCACGTGCTTGGGAATTCGAGCATCGCAGCGCCCGACGAGAATACGGTGTTCATGACAACCCCAGCGAGGCGTCCGACACTCCCGCTATTGCCGAACAAAGGGCTCGTCATCGTTGGCCCTCCCCAATACCGATCGAAGGGACCGGATCGCCGGAGGAAAACGAACAACCTCTCGAAGGGTGAGAGCCTCTTGTGCGGGAAGGCGCCCCTTCGGCACCTACGCGAGGTTATAAGGTCGTCTTCAAAAGGACGCAAGCTGGTCGGGACGGCGGGCCGTGACGACTTTGAACCTTCCGTCCCCAAGTATCGGCAGTCTACCGCAAAGGGATTCGCATGACGCCAACTCACGCACTGACGTCCATCCTTCCCTGCAACGACCTCGACGCCTCGGAGAAATTCTACGCCCGGCTCGGTTTTACGCGCGCGGACGGCGACAAGCCGGAGGACGGTGAGGACAGCTATCGCATCCTCTCCGATGGAAAGGGCGGCCATCTCCATCTCACCGATGCCGTCGAAGGCTGGCTGATCAGAGGCCGCAACCCGTTCGGCCTCTATCTCTACACCGAGGCCGTCGACGAACTCGCGCGAGAGTTTTCGGGCGAGTTGGCCAACGGACAGGCGCCGGAGGACACGCCGTGGGGAATGTACGAGTTTGCGCTGTCGGACCCGGACGAGACCCTGGTCAGGATCGGCTGGCCGTCACGGCTCCGTCAGAACAAGCTAGCTTGAGCGGCGGAGAGGAAGGCCTAGGACGTGGACTCATTAGCGCCGAGCCATAGCCTGATTGAAGCGAGTTGGACGAAGGCGAGATAGTTGGCGGCAAGCTTGTCATAACGCGTCGCCACCCGACGGCATTACTTGATCCTGCTGAAGAAGCGCTCAGTGCGGATGCACGCGGACAATCGACGTGTCGCAGACGCTCTTCTTACGTGGAGTAGCAAGCACCCAGCGTGTCGATGATGCGACCCCAGAGACCAGCCCGCCGCTAACGATGATTCTCCTCCTCTGCGCCCGGATTTATTCCGACTTCGTCGTTGCCCTCTTCATAGTGCTGTCGCGAAGCGATCGGTGGCGCGCACCAGTTGATCGAGGATACCTGGCTCCGACCAGGCATGACCTGCACCCTCGACCAGATGGAATGCGGCATCAGGCCACGCCCTATGCAGCGCGTACGCATATCGGGCTGGACAGGGCATGTCGTAGCGGCCGTGAACAATGGCTCCCGGGATACCGCGGAGACGGTGAGCGTTGCGCAGAAGTTGCCCTTCCTCCAGCCAGCAATCGTGAACGAAATAGTGGTTCTCCAATCGCGCAAACGCGAGCGCAAATTGGTCGTCGCCAAACGATGTCGAGAATGCTGGATTAGGCAGCAGCGTGATCGTTTCGCCCTCCCAAATAGCCCAAGCCTTGGCGGCCTCGAGCTGGGTGGCTCGATCGTCGCCCGTCAGCCGGCTGCGATACGCCGCAATCATGTCGCCTCGCTCGCTCAGGGGTATCGGTGCCTGGAACTTTTCCCACTTCTCCGGAAAGATCTCTGAAACGCCGAACTGATAGTACCATTGCAGCTCCGCCTTGGTGACGGTGTAGACGCCACGGAGAACAAGCTCGCTGACGCGGTCGGGATGCGTTTCTGCATAAGCTAACGCGAGAGTCGATCCCCACGAGCCACCGAACACGAGCCATTTGTCGACGCCTGCAAGTTCACGCAAGCGCTCGATGTCCGATACCAAATGCCAAGTCGTATTCGCCTCGAGCCCCGCATACGGAGTTGATTGCCCACATCCTCGCTGATCGAAGAGCATGACATCATATCGATTGGGATCAAACAGACGCCTATGTTCAGGGGACAAACCACCGCCCGGTCCGCCGTGCAGGAAGACCGCCGGCTTCGCGCCCGGCGTCCCCACCCGTTCGTAATAAACCCGGTGACCTTCTCCAACGTCGAGGGTGCCAGCGCTATAGGGCTCGATGGGTGGGTACATGGACCTCAACTGACTCATACGGCCTCCGTTTGGCACCACGAGGTTCGATTAGCACGCCGCGATCATGGTGGTTTCGGTTATAGGAGCAAAGCGGACGAAGCCACCAGTCACAGGTCGCACCGGGTTTATAGGTACACGGCCTAGTTCGCCTTGATGCCGGCCTCGCTGATGAGCTTGCCCCATTTCGTGCTCTCGCTCTGAATGAAGCGGCCGAACTGCTCCGGCGAGGTCGGGGCGGGCTCTGCGCCGAGGGTCCGGATCTTCTCGGCCACCACCGGGTCTTTCAGGGCTTTTGTGAAAGCCTCGTTCAGCCTGCTGATGACGTCCGCAGGCGTGCCTGAGGGAGCAACGAGCCCGAACCAGCCCACGGATTCAAAGCCCGCAATACCGCTCTCGGCAAGGGTCGGCACATCGGGCAGGGATGGGAGGCGACGCACCGAGGAGACGCCGACGGCGTTGAGCTTGCCTTCGAGAATTAGTTGCCTCGATGCAGGAATATCCAGCACCGCGAAGGGGACATGTCCCGCAAGGACATCAACCGCTGCCGGCGCCGTCCCGCGATACGGAACGAGCTCCATGCTGATCCCCGCCTTCTGCGTGAACAGCGCGGCCGTCAGATGCATCGCGGTCGAATTGCCGCCGTGCCCGATCGACAGCGCGCCTGGCTTCGCCTTGGCGAGCGCGATCGTCTCTGCGGCATTGTGCGCGGGCACGTCCGCGGACGCGACCAGCACAAAGGGAATTTCCGCCAGCAGGGTGATCGGCGCGAGATCCTTTGGGTCGAACGGCATCGACGAATTGAGGTGCGGGTTCACCGTCAGCGCGCCCGCCGGCGCAACGCCGAGCGTGTAGCCGTCGGGCCTGGCCTGGGCCACCGCGGCCATGCCGATATTGCCCCCTGCCCCGGCGCGGTTCTCGATCACCAGGCTCTGCTTGAGCTCGGCGGTGACCAGCGGCTCGAGCGCACGGATGACGGTGTCGGCGCTGCCGCCGGGCGGAAAGGTCACGATGATCTTGATCAATTGGTCCGGATAGGCTGCGCGGCCGGCTTCCAGCGGCAACACGGCGAAAGTCGCGGCCGTCAGCGCGGCCAGAATGCGGCGCCTTGCAACGTGAAACAATTTCTCCTCCCCCATTACGTATTCTTGTTTGTAGGCACGACCAGGCTGCCGTGCCGTCGGCAGGCAGCCTGCTATTCGATCACGCCGCAGCACCAGTGATGCGCGCAAGCAGGCCTTCTGGATTTTCCGGCGCGGCCTGCCCGCGCCAGGCGATGTGCTGGTCGGGTCGTGCCAACACGAGCTTCTCGGCATAGGCCCCATTCGCCTCATCCGACGCGATGTCGACCAGCGCAAGCGGCATGCCGCGCTGTTCTGCGGCAGAGAGCAGCCGCGCCACATCGATCGTCGGGTCGAGCCGGAGTAACGTGTAGCCCGCTCCGAAAGCATCGTAGAGCGATCGTCCGTCGCGCAAGAAGACATGCGGCGCGCGGGCGCCCGGCACGGTAGACGGCGTAAAGCTTCCCATCGCGTAGGCCGGCGGGGTTTCGCCGTCATAGGCGATGATCGGCGAGGCATCGTAGTAGTAGCCGAAGTTGAGGCCCGCGCAGCAATATTGCTGCACGTTGAGATCGTAGGCCGCCTTGGCAAGCGATGCGCGCGTCGCGTGGCCGCGCGGCGTGTCATCCTCGATCTCCGCGGACACGCCGCCGCGTTGCGCCATCATCTTCATCGCATGGTCCATGGCAAAGCGGGACACCTGATCGGTGATGGGCTGGCGCTCCGCCTCATAGGCATCGAGGATCGAAGCCGGCGCCCAGCCGTTCAGATGCGCCGCCAATTGCCAGCAGAGATCGACGGCATCAGCGATGCCCGCATTCATGCCGTAGCCCGCATAGGGCATCCACAGATGCGCGGCGTCGCCGCAGATGAAGACCCTGCGGTCGCGGAAGCGATCGGCCACCAACCGGCGCCCGACCCAGTCCTCCTTGCTGAGGATTTTGTACTCGAACCGCGCGTCGACGCCGAGGATGGCACGGATCGACCAGTCGCGATCGACCGAGTCGAACTCAGGCTCGTCGGGCCTCAGATGATTATGGATCAGCCAGCGGTCGTGGCCGTCGATTGCAACCGTCGTGCCGGAGCGGCGCGGGTTGAGCGAGAGCACCATCCAGGCCGGCTTGTGCGCGCCCATCAGTTCCTTCAGTTGCGGCGCCTCGATGAAGGTCGATTGCACCCGCTGGATCACCGGCGTGCCGGACAGGCTGGCGCCGATCGATTTGCGAACCAGCGAGCGGCTGCCGTCGCAGCCGACCACGAAGTCGGCTTCGATGCGGAGAGAATTTCCGCTGTCGAGGTTGCGACCTAGCGCGACCACACGATCGTCGTCCTGCTCGATATCGGTGATTTCCGTGCGCGCCAAAATGGTGATGCGCGGCTGAGCGGCGGCGTGGCTGAACAGGATCGGCTCGAGATAGACCTGGTTGATCCGGTGCGGCGGCTCGGGCGTCGGCCACCAGGTGTCGGGGCCGCCGGTGGCGCTGTAGCGGCGCGCGCGCGAGGGAATGTTGATACGGCAGAGCTCGATGCCGGTCGCCGTGGTCCGGTAGGAGCAGTCGTTCGGGAAGTCCGCGGGCAGGCCTGCGTCGCGGAGCTTTGCGGCGACGCCGAGCCTGCGAAAGATTTCCATCGAGCGCGCCGAGACGTGATTGCATTTGACGCTGGGCGGATCGCCGGCGTGGCGGATCTCCGCAACGACGACGTCGATCCCGCGCGAGGCCAGATCCATGGCCGCGGTCAGTCCCACGGGCCCGGCGCCCACGACCAGCACCTGTGTCCTCATGCTCGTTTCCATCCCCTTGCATCATCGCGGATTCGTTGCCCGCGCAGCATGCATTTTATTGCAGGCTATCTTATGCGATAAGTCGGAAAGAACTCATCAATTCATGAGCTTTTCCGATGAATGTCACCTTGCGACAATTGCGGGCCTTCACTGGCGTGTATCGCACGCGCAGCATCACGCGCGCCGCGCGCGAGCTGGGCATCACGCAATCGGCCGCGAGCCTCCTGATCCAGCAGCTCGAAGTGCAGCTCGGCGTCAAACTGTTCGACCGCTCCACGCGTTCGGTGCAGCCGACGCTGGCCGCCGACGAGGCCTTTCACGCCGCCGAACGCATGCTGAGCGATGCGCTGGGCCTGTCACGGCGCATGCATGACCTCGCGCAGGCGCGCGCCGGCCGCGTCGCGTTCGTCGCGTCGGCGGGCGCCGCTTCGGCACTGCTGCCGCAGGTTCTCGCGAAATTCCGCGCAGGCCATCCCGAGATCGACATCGACATGCGTGACGTCGCCGCCGACGACCTCGTTCCGCGCCTGATCGCAACCGATGCCGAGTTCGCGATCGGCAGCGTCGAGGGTGAGTTCGCGGAGATGACGATCGAGACGCTGACCCGCGGGCGGCTGAGCGCGATCGGCCGTCGCACCGCCGACTTCGCCGCGCGGCGCGAGCTGACATGGGATGAGCTGGCGCAGCTCCCGACCATCGCGATGCGGCGCGAGACGCGAATCCGCATGCAGATCGACCAGGCCCTCGGCGCGCAGGGCAAGCACCTTTCTCCGACCTATGAGGTCACTCTGATCAACACCGCGCTCGCCATGACAGCCCAAGGCCTCGGCCTCGCCATCCTCCCCGCAACGATGCTGCCGGCCGACCAATTCCCGACGCTGATCGCAAGACCTCTGATACGCCCGGCGATCACCCGCCCGGTGTCGCTGCTGCAGCGTCAGGGACGCACGCTGTCGCCGGCAGCGCAGGCGTTTGTGGCGACGGCTCGGACGGTGCTGGCGGGGCCGTGATCAACGCCGCAGGCCGCTGCTCGGGCTACTCCGCGAGATTATGCTGCTGCCAGCGCAGCAGATAGGCCTGCAATCGCCAGATCAACGCGGACAGCGCGACGCCGACCAGCATCAGCACGACGACGGCGACCATCATTCCCGATGCCTCCGCGCGTGCCTCGGATTCGATGATCAGGCGCCCGATTCCCCGTTCCGCACCAATGAACTCGCCGACGATCACGCCGATCAAGGCGAAGGAGATCGCAGGCGTCAGCGAGGCAAAGACCCAGGCCATGGTCGAGGGGATGACCACCGTGCGGGTGATCTGCCACTCGCTGGCGCCGAGCAGCCGCGCCGCGTTGACAAAACCCTCGTCGATCGAGCGCGCCCCTTCGAACGTATTGAAGAACACGAGGAAGACGACCACGATCCACGACGTGACGATCTTCGAGGTATCGCCGATGCCGAAGGCCAGCACGATGATCGGCGCCAGCGCGATGCGGGGGATCGAATTCACCGCCGTGATGAACGGCTGGAAGATCGCGCTGAGCCGGTCCGAACGGCCGAGCACGAGGCCCGCGGCAAAGCCGCTGCTGACGCCGGTCACGAAACCGAAGAACGTGTTCTTCAGGGTGACGGCGGTCGCGATCCAGAGATTGTTCTCGGATCGCGCCATGCAGCGGGCGAACTCACCATTGAACCAGCCGTTGAACACGCCGAGCTTCGACTTGAGGCAGCTCAGGATCAGGAAGTGCTCGAAGATGTCGGACGGCTTGGACACGAAATAGGGGTCGAGCAGATCCGGCACCAGCCAGGGAAGGCGCCCGTGCAGATCGTACCCCCACTGCCAGATCGACAGGAAGCCGACGCAGATCAACATCTGCCATGCGAACGTTCTGCCGGGGCGGCGCGCGCTCCTCATGGCTTGCGGCCCTTGATGAATTCCTCGCCGAGCGAGTGCCAGATCAGCTGGAACAGCTCCGCATAACGCGGCGTCTCCCGGATCTTCACGGCATTGCGCGGGCGGGCGAAATCCACCTCGAAACTCTCCTTGATCCGGCCCGGCCGCGCGGAAAACAGAATGATGCGGTCTGCCAGCGTCAGGGCCTCGCCGAGATCATGGGTCACGAACAGCACGGTCTGCTGCTCGCGTTCCCAGATGCGCAGCAGCACATCGTGCATGTCGATCTTGGTGTGGGTGTCGAGCGCGCCGAACGGCTCGTCCATCAGCAGAACCTGCGGCTCGACGACCAGCGTTCGCATCAAGGCGGCGCGCTGGCGCATGCCGCCCGACAGCGCCGAGGGATAGGCATTGTCGAAATCCTGCAGCCCGGCTTGCATCAAGCAGGCACGGACACGATCCTTTCGCTCCGCCGCCGGGACACCCGCCAGTTCGAGGCCGTAACCGATGTTGTCGGCGACGGTCCGCCAGGGAAACAGGGTGTCGCGCTGGAACACATAGCCGACATTGGGCGTCGCCTGTCCGGGGACGACGGGCGTACCATCAATCAGGATCTGACCGCTGGTCGGCTTGACCAGGGTTGCGATCATGTTGAGGACGGTGCTCTTGCCCGAGCCGGATGGCCCCAGCAGGGCGACGAATTCGCCGCGCCGAACATTGAAGGAGACGTCGCGCACGGCCTCGATGGCGGCACCCGCCAGCTGGAAGGTCTTGCACAAACCGCGCACGTCGATGCGCCGCGTCTCAGGCGGCGTATCGACGTGTGGTGCGTGTAAAGCCTGGATCGTCAAGCCGGATAGGCCTTGCGTGCCGCTTCGATGAAGCTAGTGTTGACAACGTCGGCCATCGCGAGCGGCTTGATGCCGGTCATTTCACGAAACCAGACCTTCTGACCGCGCGCGAAGCTGGCGGCATCGATGATGCCTTCGTAATCGGTGACCTTCTTCATGACGCCGCTGTCGAAGATATTCGCATCGCGCGACGTGCTTCCGACGTAAGGCTCGATCATGTCATAGATCTCTTCGGGAGAGTGCCCCTTGATCCACAGGGTGGCGCGCCACAGCGCCGTGACGAACGCCTGCATCTTCTGCGGGTCCTTGTCGATGGTCGCCTGCAGCGTGAAATGAGACGTCACCGGGACCTTGCCGCCGATATACTTGGCCCAGACTGCCTCGTCCGTTCCATCGAACAACAGCGCACCCCAGCCCTGCTCCACTGAATCCTTCAGGATCGATGGCGAGTTGATGAGAACATCGACCTGCTTCGTCTTCAACGTGCCCATCATGGTGTCGACATTGCCGGTGCCGATCCAGGTCACCTTGTCGTCCAGCCCCATGGTTTCCATGTAGTAGGACGCCCAGACGTGGTTGGTGCCGCCCAGCGACGACACCGAGACGATCGGCTTTCGTCCGTCAGGCCGCTTCCACTTCGCCAGCGCCTCCAGGGTGGTGATGCCCTGATCGAACAGATCCTTGCGGATGATGAAGATCGCCGCGTTGCTTCTTGTATCGACCGGCATCAGGACCCGCGCGCTGCGGCCGTGATTGCTGAGCTGCATCGGGTGGGTGATGTCGCCGATACCGATATCGCCCTGGGACGAAGCGATGATCTCGCGCGTCTTCACGCCGCTGCCGCCCTGGATCAGCTTGCAGTCGAGGCCGGCCTCTTTGAAGAATCCGGCCCGGTCGGCGACGAATTGAGACTGATAGACCGGAATGGCCACCGGATAGATCACGCGGCCCGACGGGGTATCCGCCCACGCCCGTCCTGCCGCCATGGACGCACCGGCGCCGGCGACGATCGTCAACGCGGCCCGTCTGGTGACCCGAGTCCTCATCACGCGTGCTCCCTCTCCTTGCCGACCACCTTGTCGAGCGCGTTCAGAACCGCATCGCCCATCTCCTGGGTCGAAAGTCTTTTTGCGCCGGGTTCGGCGATATCGGCCGTTCTTGCGCCGGCAGCCAGCGCCGTATCCACGGCCTTCTCCAGCAGCGTGGCATCATCGGGCCGATTGAGGGTGATGCGCAACATCATTGCGACGCTGAGGATCGAGCCGAGCGGATTGGCGATGCCCTTGCCCGCAATATCAGGCGCGCTGCCGTGAACCGGTTCATAGAGCGCCTTGCGGCGGCCCAGCCGGTCCGGCGGCCCGAGCGAGACCGACGGCAGCATGCCCAGCGAGCCCGAGGCCATCGCGGCGCAATCGGAGAGAATGTCGCCGAAGATATTGCAAGTCACCATGACGTCGAACTGCGACGGCGCCCGCACGATCTGCATCGCAGCGTTGTCGACATAGAGGTGTGTCAGCTCCACATCGGAGAATTCCGCCTGATGCAGCGCGGTGACCTCCTCGCGCCACAGCACGCTGGTTTCCAGCACATTGGCCTTGTCGACGGAGCAGACCCGGCCTTTGCGCGTCCGCGCCAGTTCGAACGCGGTTCGCGCCACCCGGCGAATCTGGCTGGTGGTGTATTGCTGGGTGTTGAAACCGCGGCGCTGGCCGTCCGGCAGCGTTTCGATGCCGCGCGGTTCGCCGAAATAGATGCCGCTGGTGAGCTCGCGGATGATGATGAAGTCGACATCCTTCAGCACCGGGGCCTTGAGCGGCGCGGAGTCCGCCAGCGCCGGATTGGCGACGATGGGCCGGAGATTCGCATAAAGGTCGTACTTGCTGCGCAACGACAGCAGGCTTCCCGCCTTGCGCGCTGCCGGAGGGACCTCAGTGGTTTCAGGACCACCCGTCGCGCCCCAGAGTATCGCGTCGGCCTCCTCCATCGCCTCGACGGTGTCGTCCGGCAACACCTTGCCCGTCGCGAGATAGGGGATGAGACCGTATTGCGCTTCGCGCAGCGCCACGGGAATGCTGCGCCTCGCCGAAAACCATTTGAGAATGCGGTGAGACTGGTCGGTCACTTCAGGACCGATGCCTTCACCGCCGACCACGGCGACCTTGATCATGTTCGAGAGCGTGTTCATGCCAATTGTCCTGCCTGATGTCCTGCAAAGTGAATCCACGGCCGCGCGTCGCGGTCGGATGCCTGGAATGCGCGGATCTCGTGGTCGCGCCGCAACGTCAGCGAAATCTCATCGAGGCCTTCGAGCAAACCCGCACGCCGGCGCGGATCGATCTCGAAGACGTGCCGTACGCCCGATGGCGAGGTAACCGTCTGCTCCTGCAGATCGACGCTGACACGTCCCGCGCCCTGGCTCGCTTCGATCTCCGCGGCGAGGCCGTCGATGACGGCCTTGTCCAGCACCACCGGCAGGATGCCGTTCTGGAAGCAATTGGCGAAGAAGATGTCGCCGAAACCGGATCCGATGATGGCGCGGATGCCCATCTCCTGCAGCGACCACACCGCCGCCTCCCGCGACGAGCCGCAGCCGAAGTTCGGTCCCGTCACCAGAATTTCCGCTGCGCGATAGGGCTCGCGATTGAGGATGAACTCCGGATTATCCGAGCCATCAGGCAAATAGCGGAGCGAACCGAACGCCCATTTTCCGAGACTGCCGCGGACGGAATTTCCGATCATGCGGTTGATGCTGATGATGACGTCCGTATCGACATTGGTGCGCATGATCGGCGCCGCAGTCGCGGTCAGCTTGGTGAAGGCTTGCGGCATCTAGCGCTCCATCGTTCGGACGTCGGCGATGGCGCCGGACACCGCCGCCGCCACGGCCATGGCCGGGCTTGCCAGATGGGTGCGGGCACGCGGCCCCTGCCGGCCGATGAAATTCCGGTTCGACGTCGACACCGAGCGCTGGCCGGGCGGCACGGTCTCGCCGTTCGCGGCGAGGCACATCGAGCATCCGGGCTCGCGCCATTCAAAGCCCGCGTCGATGAAGATCTTGTCGAGCCCCTCGGCCATCGCATCGCGCCTGACGGTCTCCGACCCCGGCACGACCCAGGCCCGCACGCCTGGCGCAACCTTGCGGCCGCGCGCGACTTCGGCCGCGGCACGCAGATCGCTGAGGCGGCTGTTGGTGCAGGAGCCGATGAAGACCCAATCCACCGGCGTGCCGGCGATCGGCGCACCGGGCTTCAGGCCCATATAGTCGAGCGCGATCTCGATCGCGCCGCGGCGCGCGGGATCGGCGATATCAGCGGGATCCGGGATGCGGCCATCGACACCAAGGACGTGTTCGGGACTGGTGCCCCAGGTGATCTGGGGGATGATGGTTCCGACGTCGATCGACACCTCGCGATCGAACATTGCGTCGCTGTCGCTCCGCAGCGTCCGCCACGCCGCGACGGCCCGCTCCCACATCTCGCCTTGCGGCGCATAGGGACGGCCGCGGATATAATCGAACGTCGTTTCATCCGGCGCGATCAGCCCCATCTTGGCGCCGAGCTCGACCGACAGATTGCAGATGGTGAGCCGCCCTTCGATCGGCATGTCCCTGATCGCACTGCCGGCATATTCGACGGCATAGCCGGTGCCGCCGGCGGCTCCGACATGGCCGATCAAGGCGAGGATGAGGTCCTTCGCCGTCACGCCGAACGGCAACCGGCCGTCGAACGTCACCCGCATGGTTTTCGGCCGGCGCTGGATGATGGTCTGGGTCGCCAGCACATGCGTGAGCTCGCTGGAGCCGATGCCGAAGGCGAGCGCGCCAAGCCCGCCATGGGTGCAGGTGTGGCTGTCGCCGCAAACGATCAGGCAGCCGGGCAGGCTGAGACCGAGCTCCGGCCCGATGACATGGACGATGCCCTGCCCCGGCTGGTCGAGGTCGAACAGCCGGATGCCGCTGGCGGACGTCTCGGTCCGCAACGCCGCCAGCAGCTCCCACCCGGTCTTGATCGTGCCGGCACGTCCGGACGCCGTCGAAATCGCATGATCGGGCGTCGCGAAGGTCAGTTCGGGATTGTGGACCGGAATGTTGCGGCTTTTGAGATTGATCAGGCCGCTGGAGCCGCCGAGGTCATGCAGCAGATGGCGATCCACGTGAAGCAGATCGGTGTCATCGCTGACATGGGCGATGACATGCTGGTCCCAGATTTTGGCCAGCAGCGTGCGGCCACGCGTGTCCACGATCCGTCCTCCCCTGTTCGGCATCTGATGTGCCGTGTTGCCGCCGATCATGCCGACCGACAGCGAGCTTGAGAAGCAGGATAGAAGTCCGTCGCGGAAATGTGCAGTGACGGTTGGGCAGGGAGCCATCGCGGCCGGCGATGGCAGGCCGTCGGCAGGAGCGATGTCAGCTTCGGCCGCGCACGACCGTCAGCCGGTCGGAGACGCCGCCCATGGTGAGACGCGCATCATCATGGGTCCGCAAATGCTCCACCAGCAGCTTCGTCACCGAAGGCAACGACTTGTAATCGCGCACGCCGATGACCAGGTCGCGTCGCGCCCAGGACTCGTCGAGCGGGACGGTGACGAGACTGTCGACGCCGTAGCGGTCGCGAACGATCTCGAGCGGCACGATTCCGACCCCCATCCTGGCATCGACGACGCGGAACAGCGCATCGAAACTGCTGACGCGGATGCGCACCTTGAGGTGCTGCCCGAGTGCCGCGGCGGCCCTGACACACAGCGTCTCGATCGAGCTGCCCTTCTCCAGGCTGACGAAGTCGAAATCGACCAGCTCGCGGAAGCGAACGCTATCGCGGCCCGCCAGCGGGTGGTCGCGCGTGACCAGCGCGACCAGGCTGTCGCTGCGATAGGACAGCAGCTCCAGATCCTGCCCGTCGATGTTGCCGCCAAAAATGCCGATGTCGGCCCGGTTCTCCACCACCGCACGCACGATCGCGGGGCTGAGATCCTCCTCGATGTCGATGTGGACCAGCGGATGCCGTTCCAGGAACAGGCTGAGCTCGTCGGCGAGCGCTTCGAGGATCGCGGATTTGTTGGCACAGATCCGGATCAGCCCGCGCTTGCCCTGCCGGTATCCCGTCAGCTCGCTCTCGAGCTTGCTGAGATTTCCCAGGATGATGCGGGCGTGCTCGAGCAGGGCGAAGCCAGCCGGTGTCGGCTCGATCCCCTTCGAATGACGATGCAGCAGCTCGACCTGAAACAGGTCCTCGATATCCGAGACGCGCCGGCTGACCGCGGACGCGGCAATGTTCTTCTTCTCCGCCGCCTTCGCGATGCTCTGCTCCTCGACGATCGCCACGAACAATTGCAGCGTCAGCAGATCGATTTTAGCCGTCATCCGGAATGATCCTCGGGCGGGTCGTCACGAGGGGCATTGTGGAGAAGCTTGGCAGCCAGTCGCAAGTGCGGCGTCAGATTGCGGTCCCCGGGGGGACGACAGCAGAGGCTGCTGGGACGCAGAGAGACTGTCCTTGGTGGGAGTTCTCAAAGTCGCTTTAATATGGCGGAGAGGGAGGGATTCGAACCCCCGATAGGCTTGCACCTATGCCGCATTTCGAGTGCGGTGCATTCAACCACTCTGCCACCTCTCCTGAAGGCGCCAAGTAAGGAGCAGGGCCCCTGTGGTTGGGGGCGTTAATAGGCGAGGATGGCGGGCCAGACAAGGCGCGAAAGGGGAAAATCCGCTGCCTCTTTCAGCCCTGCCCTGGAGCCGTCTACGGTCCGATGAATCGGAACGGGGCTCCAGATTCTTGTTTTGACGCGTTTTCTTGAGGCGAACCGGTGTCCGCTTCGCTCGAAAACGCTCTCACCGCCGGGAGGAACTGCCGTGGAGCACCTGACGATCAAGGCCAATGGCGCCGATTTCCACCTGGTCCGCGCTGGCAGCGGCAAACCGCTGCTTTTGCTGCATGGTTGGCCGGAATTCTGGCTGACTTGGGAGCCGGTGATATCAAGGCTTTCGGACCGTTTCATGCTGATCGCGCCCGATCTGCGCGGCTTCGGCGACAGCGACAAGCCGGACGGGCCTTTTGGGCCGGACGGCCATGCCGCCGACATGCTGGCGCTGATGGAGGGGCTCGGCATCGAGCGATTCGCCGTGGTCGGCCATGACGTCGGCGGCGCCGTGATGCAGCCGCTGGCCCGGCAGGCGCCCGAGCGGCTCGCGGGGCTGTTCTTCTTCGATTTCGTCTATCCCGGCATCGGGCCGCGCATGGCGGCGCCCGATAGGCTCAACCACATCTGGTATCAATCTTTCCACCAGATGGAGATGGCGCCCGCGCTCGTCGGCATGAGCCGCGAGAGCTGCCGGCTCTATATCAGCCACTTCCTCAAGGGTTGGGCGCACCGGGAGAGCGCCTTCGACGATGTTCTCGACGCCTTCGCCGACAATTTCTTCAGAGAAGGCAATCTCGCCGGGGGCTTTGCGCATTATCGCGCCTCGCATGCCGGGCGGGTCGCGATGATGAAGGGCGAAGCCCTATCGCTTCCGCCGATCAACGCGCCGACCTGCGTGCGCTGGGCCGAGCACGATCCGCTGTTTCCCTATGCCTGGACCGATCGTCTGGGCGAGACGTTTGGCGATCTCGATCTTGCGATGTTTCCGGGCGTCGGCCACTTCCCGCATCGGGAAGATCCGGATCGCGCGGCCGCGGAGATCGCGGCGTTCTTTCAGCGGATCGGCTGGAGCTGAAGACAGGGGTGGGACCGCCAGACGCGGTAAACACTGGCGGTCCCGTGCCGCTCATTGAAATACTGGCTGGGAAGGGCGGCTTCGCCGGCCAGGGTGAGGCGACGATTCGACCCTAGCGAGTGTCCTGTGCGCCGCAACGCAATCCGGTCCTTAACCTAACCAGTCAAGGTTACTCCTTGTCCGCCTTACTCTTTTTCTTGCCGTTCTCAGTAGAATCCCGGTCTTTTCCGTTGCCGTTGTCCTTGCGGCGGTTGGTGAAGCGGGCATTGCCGAGCCCGGTGCCGATGGTGAGCACACCCCAGCGATCGACGTCCTGCATGAACGGCACCTCGGAGAGGCCCTGAACCACGCCGTCATTGTGCATCAGGATCGCGGTGTCGTGGTCGCCGATCACGGGGATGCCCTCGATCAGGCTCGCCGGCAGGTTGAACTTGCTGCTCTCCCAATTGCCCGGCAGGTTCTGTGCGCCCTTCTCGATCGAGCCATCCTCGTTGATCACGCCGGGGCAGGCGATGCCGATGAAGGGAGCGAGCTTGTAGCCATCTTTCTCGGCCTCGGTGATCAGCCCCTTCAGCATCTTGGTGAGCCGCTTCACCGCACCCTCGCGGGTCGGCTCGTCATCCGCATGACGCCACAGCTCGGATTTCACGACCTTGGCCTTCGAGAGGTCCTTGGCCTTCTTCCAGCCGGTCTCCACCAGGCCACAGCGGATGTTGGTGCCGCCGATGTCGACGGCGAGGATGCTGTCATGAGCCTCGAAAATCCATGATGGCGCCAGATGCAGCGCGCCTATCAGGCCCGCTTCATCGGGATGGGCGCGGATCGGCACCATGTCGATCTTGAAATCCTCGGCCTTGAGGATGATCCCGGTGCGCGCGATCGCGAGCTCACCGAGCCGTGAATCGCGGAAGCCGCCGCCGACGACGATGCGCGCGGTCTTCGCCCAGGCCTTGCTCTTGAGGAAGCGACGGGTGACGTAAGCGAGCTCCTGGGCAAAGTCCTCGATGGCGCTATGCACCACGGCCCAGGCCTCGGTGTCATCGCCGATCAGGATGGCGTCCAGCGTCTTCTTGCTGATCTCATCCGATGGCTCCTTGCCGAACGGATCCTCGCCGGACTTGCGCAGCGGCTTGCGCCAGCGCTCGAGGATTTCGCGGAACGCGCCCTTGCTGGCGCGGTCGCCGAGGAAACCGTCCTCGTCCTTCATCTCGATGTTGAAACTGTCGATGTCCACTGACGGCAGCCGCGCCGCACCGTGGGCGGCGATGCCCGTCGTCGTCTTGACCAGTTCGTCCGTTGCCATGAAAGCCCTGCCCGATTGCAAAAATCCGGCGGGACAACAAACGGGAACCCGTTTGGTTGCGTTGCCCATGGCACAGTTCTGGCCACGTCCGGGGATATATGGTATATTGTTCGCCCTCAGATTGTGGGGAGGATCGAATGGGAATTGCCTTCGACCTGGCCACCGTCAACTGGTTGGCCCATTTGCTTCAGCCTGGCGGACACATTCCCCGGCGTGCCGCGCCTGATGAGCACGAATCGCTGGAAATGTTCCTAAGCCAATTGCCGGAGCGTTTTGTCTCCTCTCGCGGGAACAAGGACAAGGTGCGCGAGGTCGCTGAGGCGGCACGTGCGCAATTGAGCCAGATTCCCTACGGGCAGGAGATTCCCCTTGAGATCCTCGAGTCGCTGCAACAACTGTTTTCGCACTACCCTTGGATCGGCATGATCGTGCCATCGATGAAGAATATGGAGCTGGATCGTTTTCTGGCCTCTCCGGAATTTCTTTACGATCTCGTCCATAAGGTGAACTGGCAAGACGACGGCCTGATCATGCAGCCCCGGGATCTCGACGATCACCCGCAAGCGCTGCTGGACGTCTTCCCCCCATTTCAGACTGCGTTGAACGCAATGACGCGGTGGCCCGGGCTGCTGTTCTGGAGACCCAACGAGGATTCCGTGTTTCTGCCCTTTGCAGGCAAGACGCCGGCTGCTGTCCGCGAATGCGCGGGATGGGCGTTGTCCAATCTCAAGATATCCAGGTTTCGCGGATTAAAGACATTCGAAGCCGAATATTTCAGGAGATTTCCAGAGGCCAGAGCTACTGCAGCATCAACCACGACGCTGCTGCATATCAGCGACCTTCACATCGGAAGCACCGAGGCAGCGACGAGCTTGCCCCGTCTGCAACAATTGTTGCGGAATCAAATCCACGAGATACCGAATGGGCAAAAGGTCGTTTTGGTCATCAGCGGCGATCTGATCGACGATCCCAAAGACGAGTACTACAATTCGGCGCGACAGTTCCTCGACACAGCGCAAAACCTCACGGAGGAACCACCGATCCTCGTTTTGGGCAACCACGACGTCCGAACAGATGGCTATCTGAGCGAGAACCTGAGAAACGCGATCAAGCTCCCGACAAATCGCGTGCGATGGTTCGATGATCGGCCTCTTGGTCTGGTCTGCTTCAATTCAGTGGCCGGCGGCCGTCTCGCCGCGGGCAAGATTGGGCCGGAGCAATTTGCCGACGTTGGCAACGAAATCGACCACAAACGCGATTGGCGGGATCACACGCTGGTTGGCGTACTCCATCATCATCCGCTCCCGGTCGATAATCCCGCCTGGTATGCAAGGCCGTTCTACGAGCGGATACTGGGACGATTTTTCGAGAAGACCGACCAGCTTGAGGACGCCGCCGAATTCGGGGACTTCGTCCGCCAGCGGCGATTTGCCGCCGTGCTTCACGGGCACAAGCATATCCCTCGCGTTGCGTCGATACCGGGACCACCTCCGATCGCGGTTTTGGGATGCGGAAGTTCCGTCGGAAAGGTTCCGACCAATGATGGGAGGATCTTCCTGTCCATCAACCGCATCGACGTCAATCACCAGACCGGGTCCTTGTCGTGCCGGCTGATGGCCGAGCGCACCCTGGGGGCGGGCATGAGCCAATGGGACCGATGGGAGAGCCACGAGATCCTCCATGCGCAGGCCTTGTAGCCTCCTGGATTACGGGTGAATTGCCCTAAACTCTTCGGTTTTCGGCGCTTTTCCTTGACTCTCCGCGTCCGGCGGCTATAAGTCCCGCAACCGGCGCGGGGCGTTTCTCGCGCTGTTTGTTTTTGCGTGGGTTTTCAAAGGGATAACTCCCGCCCGCACAAAACGCGCATAAACCCATAGCGACTGACAAAAAGCCGGCCCGGACGATTCTCGTCGCGAGGCCGGGATTTGAACACGGAGAAAAAACGATGTTCGCAGTCATCAAAACCGGCGGCAAGCAATACCGCGTCGTGCCGGATGATGTTCTCGAAGTAGGCAAGATCGAAGGCGAAGTCGGCTCGATCATACAGCTGAATGAAGTGCTGGTGCTCGGCGGTGACACGCCGGTCCTGGGCGTCCCGACGGTCGCAGGCGCGTCCGTTGCGGTCGAGGTGCTCGACCACAAGCGCGGGCCGAAGGTCATCGCGTTCAAGAAGCGCCGCCGCAAAAATTCGCGCCGCAAGCGCGGCTATCGCGACGAGATCACGGTCCTCCGTATCTCCGAGATCCTGACGGACGGCGCCAAGCCCACCAAGGGCCCGCGTCCGAAGCGGGAGAAGGTCGCCAAGGAAGCGACCACCGAAGAAGCCGCCGCATAATTTGATCACGCGCAATCACGAATTGATGCGTGAGAAATTGTGAAATGATTCCGTCAAGGAATTGATCTAGAAGTACGCAGGATTTTGGAGACGAGCCATGGCTCATAAAAAAGCAGGCGGTTCATCGCGCAACGGTCGCGATTCGAAGGGCAAGCGCCTCGGCATCAAGGCGTTCGGCGGCGAAGTCGTGATTCCCGGCAACATCATTGCGCGTCAGCGCGGCACCACCTGGCATCCCGGCCTTAATGTCGGCATGGGCACGGACCACACTCTGTTCGCCAAGATCGAGGGTCGCGTCACGTTCCAAGCCAAAGCCAACGGCCGCACATTCGTATCGGTACTCCCGATCGCCGAGGCGGCTGAATAGACGGTGGACCAAATTTGGAGTCCGCCGGGTCCTTGACCGAACCGGCGGAGTCCACAAGACGGCTCCAGGGGAGGCAGGGAAACCGGCCTCCCCTTTCGTTTGACTTGCTCACTTTTCACTTAGTGACTTTGACGGAGCCGGACATGTTGCAGGATTTCTCGAGCGTGACCTTGCGGGAGGCGAGACCGAGCGTCGTCGCCACCGAGCGGCTGACGTTGCGGCGCCCGACTCTCGCCGACGTCAGGACCATCGCCCACCTCGCCAACGACCGCCGTGTCGCGGAAAACACCCGCCGCCTTCCACACCCCTATTCGCAGGACGACGCCGTCGAATTCGTCCGCGCCACCGCCGCGCTCGGCAGCGAGACCGTGTTCCTGATCGAGCACGACACCGGGCCGGTCGGCATGGTCGGCATCGACCGCTCCACGCCCGACAATGCCGAGCTCGGCTACTGGCTCGGCGTCGAGCATTGGGGCCAGGGCTTTGCCACCGAGGCGGCGCGCGGCGCGATCGACTTCTTCTTCGAGGAATTCGAGGACGATCATCTCCATGCGGGCGCGCGCGTCACCAATCCGGCCTCGCGCAACGTGCTGGAGAAGTGCGGCTTCCAGTGGAGCGGCGTCCAGCTGCATCGCTTCCTCGCGCTGGGCTCGTCCACGCCGGTCGATTGCTTCCGCCTGTCACGCGGCGTGTGGTCGTCGCTGAAGAACTGGAGCAGTGCGAGACGGATGAGGTAGGGCGGAGAACTGCTCCATTCTCCGCTGTCGTCCCGGGGCGCGACAAAGCCGCGAGCCCGGGACCCATAATCCCAGGGAGAAGTGGGGGACAAAAACTCCCGCTCCGAGTTATCGCAAAACGGCGTCCTGTGGGTATGGGTCCCGGGCTCGCGCTACGCGCGCCCCGGGACGACGGTGTGACCGCAGCTACGCCGGCGGATTCACCTCGTTGCTCGGGCGGCCGAGATCGCGTTCGCGCAAGTAGATGTAGAACCCGGCGCCGATGATGATGGCGGCGCCGATGATGGTGGCAATCGACGGCACGTCGCCGAACACGACGAAGCCGAAGATCACGGCCCAGACGATCATCGAATATTGATAGGGCACCACGACGCTCGCCGGCGCCAGCTTGAGCGAGCGGTTGACGCAGAACAGCGCCGTCACCGAGACGCACCCCGCCATTGCGAAGATCGCGAGGCTGCCCGGTGTCGGCGGCACCCAGTGGAATGCCGACAGCACAGCACCCAGCGAGAACGTGCCGATGAATTGCGACGACGCCATCACGATGTCGGGCGTCTTCCGCAGGCTGCGCGTGATCAGCATCAGGGTCGCAAACGACAGACTGCCGCCGAGCGCGATCAGCGCCGGCAGGCTGACCGTCTGGGCCGACGGCCGTAACGCGATCAGCACGCCGCAGAAGCCGATCAGGATCGCCGTCCAGCGCCGCCAGCCGACCTTCTCGCCGAGGAAGATCGCCGACATCGCGGTGACGAAGATGGGGCCGGCGAGATAATAAGTGATGACGTCGGCGAGCGGCAGATAGACCGTCGCGAGGAAGAAAGCGGCCACTTCCAGCGTCGACAGCACGACGCGAAACAGCTGCAGGCGCGGCCGCTCCAGATGCAGGAACTGGTGACGCTGCCGCCAGACCAGCGGCGACAGCAGCAGCAGCGCCGCGCAGGCGCGCAGGAACAAGAGCTGCCCCACCGAATACGTCCCGACCAGGAACTTGCCCATGGCGTCGCCGAACGAGAACATGAAGATCGACAGCACCATCAACGCAATGCCGGCCAGGCGTGCGGAGCGGTCGTCATAGGCGGAGAGATTCTTGAAGAAGGGCATTGGCGCCGTTTTAATCACGTGGGCGCGCCGGACAAGCCCGCATCTGCCGATTGAACGGATTGTCGCACTCTTCGCGGCGCGATAGCGATAGGCGCCTCCCCAACTAGAGAGCATGGACATGACCGACTTCGACCCGACGCGGCATCGCATGATCCCCGCGCAACGCTGGTTTGAGGATTTCGTGGTCGGCGAGCGCTTCGTGCTGCCGAGCCGCACCCAGACCTCGGCGGTGTTCGCCGCCTTCCAGACCGCGAGCGGCGACACTCATCCCGTGCATTACGACGTGGAATATTGCCGCAGCCGCGGCATGCCGCATCTGCTCGCCCACGGCTTCCAGACCTTGATCCACACGGCGCCCGGCGCAGGCCTGTTTCCGTTCATGGTCGAGGACTCCCTGGTCGGCTTCCTCGAGCAATCGAGCCGGTTCCTCAAACCGGTGTTCGCCGACGACACCATCTATCCCGCGCTCGAGGTCACGGAGCTGGTGCCGGGTCGCACGACCGGCGCGGTGACGCTCAAAAGCACCGTATTCAACCAGCGCAAGGAGCTGGTGCTGGAGGGGATGCAGAAATTCCTGATCCGGAGACGGCCTGCGGGTTAAGCACGGGGTCAAATTCGCGGAAATTCGGCCGATTCAGGGATAAGTCCGGGTTGCCGCGCGGGACCACCTGCCCTACCTATGGCCCATGAAATTCCTCGACGAAGCAAAGGTCTATATCCGCTCCGGTGACGGCGGGAACGGCTGCGTGGCGTTCCGCCGCGAGAAGTTCATCGAATTCGGCGGTCCTTCCGGCGGCAATGGCGGCCGCGGCGGCAACGTGGTCATCGAGGTCGCCGACGGCCTCAACACGCTGATCGACTACCGCTACCAGCAGCATTTCAAGGCCCAGAAGGGCGAGAACGGCTCGGGCTCGGACCGCCATGGCGCCAACGGCAAGGCGATCGTGCTGAAGGTCCCCGTGGGCACGCAGATCTTCGACGAGGATCGCGAGACCCTGATCCACGACTTCACTGATGTCGGCGAGAAGTTCGTGCTGGCCGAGGGCGGCAATGGCGGCTTCGGCAACGCGCATTTCAAATCGTCGACCAATCGCGCGCCGCGCAACGCCAATCCCGGCCAGCCCGGCGAGGAGCGCTGGATCTGGCTGCGGCTGAAACTGATCGCGGATGCCGGCCTGGTCGGCCTGCCCAATGCCGGCAAATCGACCTTCCTCTCCAAGGTCAGCGCGGCGAAGCCGAAGATCGCCGACTATCCCTTCACCACGCTGCATCCGCAGCTCGGCGTCGTGAATTCCGACGGCCGCGAATTCGTGCTGGCGGACATTCCCGGTCTGATCGAAGGCGCGCATGAAGGCGCCGGCCTCGGCGACCGCTTCCTCGGCCATGTCGAGCGCTGCCGCGTGCTGCTGCATCTCGTCGACGCGACCTGCGAGCACGCGGGCAAGGCGTATAAGACGGTTCGCAACGAACTCAATGCCTATGGCGGCCTGCTCACCGACAAGATCGAGATCGTCGCGCTGAACAAGATCGACGCGGTCGGGCCGGACGAGTTGAAGAAGCAGAAGGACCGGCTGAAGCGCGCCGCCAAGAAGACACCGCTGCTGCTCTCCGGCATCACCGGCGACGGCGTGAAGGAAGCGTTGCGCGCGCTTGTCGAAGTGATCGGCGAGGCCCCGGTATCGGCCAAGGCGAAGAGCGCGGCCGAAGCGGAGCCGTGGTCGGCTTGAACTCTCTCCCCACGGTCGTCCCCGCCTAGTGCGCAATTGCGCACGGGGAGCGGGGACCCATACCGCGTGATCTTTCGATTGCGGACGGTTGTAGTACCGAACAACGAGCCTTCGCAAAACTACGTCTTGGGGTTATGGGTCCCTGCTTTCGCAGGGACGACAGCGGAATGCGCGGCCGCGGGCACGCGTATCGCTGGCTTGTCATCGCGCCCGCGATAGCGCAGCATTAAAAAATCAAGAAACGGCAGGGGCGAAGCATGGCGCGCGCGAAGAACGTTCTCTGGATCATGTGCGACCAGCTTCGCTACGACTATCTCGGCTGCACCGGCCATCCCACGCTGAAAACGCCCAACATCGACGCCATGGCCAAGCGTGGCGTGCTGTTCAGCAAGGCGTATGTGCAGTCGCCGATCTGCGGCCCGTCGCGGATGTCGTTCTACACCGGGCGCTACATGCGCTCGCACGGCTCGCACTGGAACGGCTGGCCGCTGCGCGTCGGCGAGCCCACGCTCGGCGACCACCTCAAAAAGATCGGCGTGCGCAACGTGCTGGTCGGCAAGACCCACATGGCGCCCGATCTCGAGGGCATGAAGGCGCTCGGCATCCCGCCGGAATCGATGATCGGCGTTCACGTTGCCGAATGCGGGTTCGAGCCTTATGAGCGTGACGACGGCCTGCATCCAACGGGACGGCCGCGCCCGAAATACGATGAGTACCTGCGCAGCCAGGGATTCGAGGCGACCAATCCCTGGGAGCATTGGGCGAATTCCGGCGAAGCTGGCGACGGCTCCCTGCAGAACGGCTGGCTCCTGGTGCATGCCGACAAGGCCGCGCGCGTGCCGGACGAGCACTCTGAGACGCCCTACATGACGCGGCGCGCGATGGACTTCATCAGCGAGGCCGAGACCGACGGCAGGCCGTGGTGCCTGCATCTGTCCTACATCAAGCCGCACTGGCCCTACATCGCGCCCGAGCCCTATGCGAGCATGTATTCGACCGATGACATGATCCCGGCGATCCGCTCCGAGCGCGAACGCCAGAATCCGCATCCGGTGTTCGGCGCTTACATGGACATGCGCTACTCCCGCAACATGGCGCGCGACGAGGCTCGCGAGAAGGTGATCCCGACCTATATGGGCCTGATCACCCAGATCGACGACCAGATGGGCGTGCTGATGAAGTTTTTGGAGGCGCGCGGCCTGCTGGACACCACCATGATCGTGTTTACCTCCGATCATGGTGATTATCTCGGCGATCACTGGATGGGCGAGAAGGATCTGTTCCACGAACAGTCGGCGAAGATTCCGTTGATCATCATCGATCCGTCGAAGGAAGCCGACGCCACGCGTGGCGCGCGCAGCGACGCGCTGGTGGAAGGCATCGATCTCGCGCCGACCTTCGTCGATTATTTCGGCGGCAAGGTGCCGGGCCACATCCTCGAAGGACGCTCGCTGCTGCCGCTGCTGCGCGGCGAGAGGCCGTCCGACTGGCGCAAGGTCGCGTTCTCTGAATACGACTACGCCATGCAGGATGTGCGGCTGAAGCTGAACCAGCCGATCGAACGCTGCCGCCTGTTCATGGTGTTCGACGGCCGCTGGAAATACATCCACGCCTCCGGCTTCCGCCCGATGCTGTATGATCTCGAAACCGATCCGGAGGAATACGTCGATCGCGGCGACGATCCGGAATGCGCCGCGATCATCGCGAGGCTACAGGCCGAGCTGTTCGACTGGGCCCTGCATCCCAACGACCACATCACCACGCCGCGCGAGAAGATCGCGAACTATGCCGACAACCAGCTCCAGGTGAAGGGCGGCATTTTGATCGGCGTCTGGGATGAGGCGGAGCTTGCGTCGATCAAGGACGGGATCGCGCAACGCGCGAAGCTCTAAAACCCTCATGGTGAGGAGGCGCGAAGCGCCGTCTCGAACCATGCAGGCCCCCGCTGCTACAGCCGGGCCTTTCATCCTTCGAGACGCCGCTCCGCGGCTCCTCAGGATGAGGGGATAGAGTAGCGCGCGGCATTCAATTCTCGATCTTGTACCCCGTCGCCTTCACGATCGGCTGCCAGAACGCCGTGTTGGCGGCGAGCTCCTTGGTCAGGCCATCCGCGGTGCTGCCGACCGGGATCAGCCCGATCGCGGTGAGCTTCTCCTTCACCTCGGGCCTGGCGAGCGCCGCACTCGCGGCGGCGCCGAGCTTGCTGGCGAAGTCCGGCGGGCTGCCGGCGGGAAGCCACATGCCGTACCAGGCATCCGCGACGAGATCGATGCCGCTCTCCTTCAGCGTCGGAACCTCAGGTGCGAACGGCGAACGTTCCGCGCTCGCGACCGCGATGATCTTCACGCCCTTGGCGCGGTGCTGCGGCAGCGCATCGGCCAATGTCACGATGCCGAACGACAGATGGCCGCCGATGAGATCGTTGAGGATGGGCGCGCTCCCGCGATAGGGCACGCGGGTCAAGGGAATGCCGAGATCCTTCTCGAGCTTGGAGCCCATGAAATGCGGAATGGTGCCGTTGCTCGGCACCCCGAACGACGTCTTGTCCGGATGCGCCTTCAGCCACGCCACGAATGACTTGAAATCGGCAGCGTCAATCGCCGGGCCGATCACGACTGCGAATTCGAACCGCGCCAACAGCGACACCGGCATGAAATCCCTGGCCGTGTCGAAGCTCGGCGTCGTCTCCACCATCGGCAGCAGGTACATGGTGGGGCCCGTCGTCACCAGCACCATGCTGCCGTCGGCACTCGCGCCCTTCACCGCCTTGATGCCGATCAGGCCGTCGCCGCCGGTACGGTTCTCGACGACGATGGTCCGTTGCAGCGCCGGCGCCATCTCCTGCGCGATCAGCCGGCACAGCGTGTCGCCGCCCGCTCCCGCCGCGAACGGGAAGATCATCTTTGTCAGCCCGGCCTGCGCTTGCGATCCGCCCGCCTGCGCCAACAGCGGCAACCCGAGACATCCGGCGATGAAGTTGCGGCGATCCATCGGTTTCCTCTTTGAGCCCATTATGGTTGGCGACAATTAGAGCCAGACGCGTGTCCCGGACAAGCGCCGTTTACCATTTTAGCCGCCTTGCGCCGGCCATCGTCCTGCTGCAAAAGCAGGCCTTAACCGGCGCCGCCTGTCGCTCCGCCGTTTCCGATGCAGAGCAATCCGTCACACGCGCCAACGCATACACACATGGCCAGCCCCGAACTCAGTCAATTCCGCCGCATCGTCGTCAAGGTCGGCTCCGCCCTGCTGGTCGATTCCGACAAGGGCGAGGTGCGCGCCTCCTGGCTCGCCGCGCTCGCCGACGACATGGCCAAGCTGCATCGCGAGGGCCGCGATGTGCTCGTGGTGTCCTCGGGCTCGATCGCACTCGGCCGCAGCCGCCTCAAGCTGCCGCGCGGCCCGCTGAAGCTGGAGGAGAGCCAGGCGGCCGCCGCCGTCGGCCAGATCGCGCTGGCGCGGATCTGGTCGGAGGTGCTCGGCGCCCACGGCATCGGCGCGGGGCAGATCCTGGTCACGCTCCAGGACACCGAGGAGCGCCGCCGCTATCTCAACGCTCGCTCCACCATCGGCAAGCTGCTGGAATGGCGCGCGATCCCCGTCATCAACGAGAACGATACGGTCGCCACCAACGAGATCCGCTACGGCGACAATGACCGCCTCGCCGCGCGCGTCGCCACCATGGCGAGCGCCGATTTGCTGGTGCTGCTGTCCGATATCGACGGGCTCTACGACGCCCCGCCGAAGAACAATCCGAACGCAAAACTCATTCCCGTGGTCGACAGCATCTCCTCCGAGATCGAGGCCGTGGCAGGCGACGCCGAGTCCGAGCTGTCGCGCGGCGGCATGCGCACCAAGGTCGAGGCAGCCAAGATCGCGACCACAGGCGGCACGCATATGCTGATCGCCTCGGGCAAGATCGAGCATCCCCTGCAGGCGATCGCCGACGGCGGCCGCTGCACCTGGTTCCTGACGCCGGCCAACCCCATCACCTCGCGCAAGCGGTGGATCGCGGGCACGCTGGAGCCGAAGGGCACGCTGACCATCGATGCCGGTGCCGTGACGGCGCTGCGTGCCGGCGCCAGCCTGCTGCCGGCCGGTGTGATCAAGGTCGAAGGCCAGTTCGCCCGCGGCGATGCCGTGATCGTGCGCGGTCCTGATACCAGCGAGGTCGGCCGCGGCCTGATCGCCTACGATGCCGAGGTCGCCGAGCGGATCAAGGGCCGCTCGTCCCCGGACGTGATGGCCATCCTGGGCATCAGCGGGAGGTCCGAGATGATCCACCGCGACGATCTGGTGGTGGGTGGGTAAGGACGAGCAAGTCCGCCAACTATTGCATGTCGTCAGAGCCGATATCCTGGCGGCCGTGCATCACGCGGACGATCTCGACTCCATCGGGCAGCGGGACATAGAAGATCACGTAATTGCCAACGGGGAAGCTGCGCAGGCTGTCGCGCAATTCTCGCCGTTCGCGGCCAGCCAAGGGATTTTCCACGAGCATCTCGAAAATCTCGCCGATGCGCGCGATCTGCTTGTCGGCCGCCCGAACGCTGTCCGACGCGATGAAATCCCAGATCGAATCTAGATCTTGGTCGGCTTGTGGGGCCTTGCGGAATCTATTCGCCACGTTTGCGCGCGGCCAGTCGCTGCCGTCCCCGCGCCTTGATGTCGTTCATCCATTCCTGGACATCGACCTCTTCCATTGGTCCGCTGTCAAACCCCTTCTGGATTTCCTCCCGCAGCGCCTCCAGCTTGACCCTGCGCCGCTCTTCACGCTCCTCGACTAGGCGAAGGCCTTCGCGCATGACCTCGCTCGCGGTGGCATAGCGGCCGCTCTCGACCAGATCGTCGATCAGGTCCTCGAAATGCTTTCCAATGCTGTAGCTGCTCGCCATGGAACGGCTCCGTTATCAAGTAATGATATTTATTGATATTTGAGCGCCTCGCAAGGATCCGTCCGGCCTCGGGGGCAACCAGGCCATTGGCCGACCGGGCGGCGCGAACCGGGCCCCAGCCATACCCTCCCGACCCTTCGCAGACGCGGGATTTCCGTGCTAGGACACTGCCTTAGCAGAAGGTTGAACTCTCCATGGCCGCCCCCCTCAAAGCCGTCGACGGCAATGCCGATCTCCAGGCGCTGATGTCCGATCTCGCCGCCCGTGCCCGCGCTGCCGCGCGCGTGCTGGCGCTGGCGCCGCCGGAGCAGAAGAACAGGGCGCTCGGGGCCATGGAGCGGGCGATCCGCGCGAACTCTGCCGCGATCCTTGCCGCCAATGCCGAGGACGTCGCGGAGGCCCGGGCCTCGGGCACCATGATCGCCTCATTCATCGACCGCCTGACGCTGACACCTGCGCGCGTCGAGTCGATGGCCGAGGGCATCGGTATCGTGCGCGGCATCGCCGATCCGATCGGCATCGTCACCGAGAGCTGGCAGCGGCCGAACGGCATGACCATCGAGCGCGTGCGCGTTCCGCTCGGCGTCGTCGGCGTGATCTTCGAGAGCCGGCCGAACGTTGCGGCGGATGCCGGCGTGCTGTGCCTGAAATCCGGCAATGCCGTGATCCTGCGCGGCGGCTCCGACAGTTTTCGTTCGTGCCGCGCGATCCATGAATGTCTCGTCCAGGGCCTGCGTGACGCCGGGCTCCCCGAAGCTGCGATCACGCTGGTGCCGACGCGCGACCGCGCGGCGGTCGGCATGATGCTGTCGGGGTTGAACGGCGCCATCGACGTGATCGTTCCGCGCGGAGGCAAGAGCCTCGTCGCGCGCGTCGAGCAGGAGGCCCGCGTGCCCGTGTTCGCGCATCTCGAAGGCGTCAACCACGTCTATATCGATGCCAGCGCCGACCTCGCCATGGCGAAGTCGATCGTGCTCAACGCCAAGATGCGCCGCACCGGCGTCTGCGGCGCGGCCGAGACGCTGCTGGTCGATCGCGCCGCGGCCGCCAAGAACCTGAGGCCGCTGGTCGAGATGCTGATCGAGGCCGGCTGCGAAGTGCGCGGCGACGACGCCGTGCAGAAGACCGATGCGCGCGTCAAGGCTGCCAGCGAAGACGATTGGGACACCGAATATCTCGACGCGATCATCGCGGCGAAGGTGGTGGACGGTGTCGACGGCGCAATCGCGCATATCCAGAACCACGGCTCGCACCACACCGATGCGATCGTGAGCGCGGATGAGGCTGCTGCGAAGAAATTCCTGAGCGAGGTCGATTCCGCGATCGTGCTGCACAATGCCTCGACGCAATTCGCCGACGGCGGCGAGTTCGGTTTCGGCGCCGAGATCGGCATCGCCACTGGCCGATTCCACGCCCGTGGTCCTGTCGGCGCCGAGCAGCTCACGAGCTTCAAATATCGCGTCCACGGCACAGGTCAGACGCGGCCGTAAGTCATGTCGCGAGGCGTGGGGCATTGAGTAACAATTTCGTCGCGCCACGTTTCTTCGCGCAGGCCATTCCGCCCTACACCGAAGGCATGCGCGTCGGCCTGCTCGGCGGCTCGTTCAATCCACCGCACGAGGCCCATCGCGCCATCAGCCAGTTCGCGCTGAAACGCCTCCGACTCGACCGCGTGTGGTGGCTGGTGACGCCGGGCAATCCGCTGAAGGAGAACGGCACGCTGCATGAGCTCGGCGCGCGCATGCAAGCCGCGCGCGACGTCGCCGACGATCCCAGGATCGAGGTGACCTGTCTCGAATCCGTCATTCGTACCCGCTATACTATCGACACGATCAACACCTTGCGCCGCCGCCTCAGCGGCCTGCGCTTTGTCTGGATCATGGGCGCCGACAATCTCGCTCAATTCCATCGTTGGCAGCACTGGCGGCGCATCGCCGACCAGGTGCCGATTGCGGTCATCGATCGCCCGCCGCAGAGTTTTCGCGCCCTCGCCTCGCCCGCTGCCCAGGCCCTTGCACGCTACCGCGTGCCCGAGACGGACGCGGCATTGCTTCCGGATCGGCCAGCGCCGGCCTGGGTCTTTCTGACGGGGTTGAAACTGAACCTGTCCTCGACCGGCTTGCGGAACCCGGACGGGAGCTGGAAAGGTCCGAAGTGAGACGGAGTGTGTGGACGTTGTGGGGATTTCAGACTCTCTGGCATATTGAAACCCTTAACCCCACATGATGTAGTGTAACCAGTGAGCGTCGGATTCGGCGTTCGCGATACAGTGAAAGGAATGGTCCCTGACCACATCTGTATTGTCCAAGTCTGTTTTACCCAAGGTAGCGAAACCGGCGCGTAAAACATCGACCAAAGCTGCGGCCTTGAAGGCGCAACCCGACGCCGACAAGACGCTGAGCCTGATCCTCTCCCGCCTCGACGACATGAAGGCGGAAGAGACGGTCACCATCGACCTTCGCGGCAAATCGGCGTACTCCGACTACATGATCGTCACCACCGGCCGGGTGAACCGGCACGTCGGCGCGATCGCGGACAACGTCGCCAAGGGCCTCAAGGAAAACGGCATCAGGAACATCCACGTCGAGGGCTTGCCCAATTGCGACTGGGTGCTGATCGATTCCGGCGATGTGATCGTGCACGTGTTCAGACCCGAGGTCCGTGAGTTCTACAATCTCGAGAGATTGTACACGCAGGGCCCAGGGGCGGCGAAGGCGATCTAGGCTCATCGAGCCGATTTCGAATCGGCTGACGCGCATGCTAGCGTCGTGCGCGCGCATATTGCGCGCGGTCTCGAAACACGACCTGAAGATATCATGCGCGTTGCTGTCATTGCGGTGGGCCGGCTGAAGCAGGGCCCCGAACGGGAGCTTGCCGACCGCTATTTCGAGCGGTTCGACGAAGCCGGCCGCAAGCTCGGATTCCGCGAGCTCACCATCCACGAAATCCCCGAAAGCCGCGCGCGCGACACCGCGACACGGATGGCCGAAGAGGCCGCGGCGATTGGTGCGCACATCCCGGAAAAATCGATCCTGGTGGCGCTGGACGAGCGCGGCCAGAATCTCGACTCCACCGTATTCGCACGGCACCTCGGTCGCTGGCGCGACGAGGGTGCCGGACATACTATCTTCGTGATCGGAGGGGCGGACGGACTTTCGCCCGAATTGCGCCGTAAGGCCAAGCTCGCGATCGCGTTCGGCTCTGCGACCTGGCCGCACCAAATGGTCCGCGTCATGCTTCTGGAACAGCTTTATCGGGCCGCCACCATTCTGGCCGGCCACCCCTATCACCGCGCGTGATGCGCGCACAACGAGCACCTTTGCGTAAAGCGATGCGAGCGCCGATCCTCAACCTGCTGCTGATCGCCGGCGTCACGGGCGCAAGCCTCGCGCAAGCTCAGACGCAAGGTCCGATAATTGCGCCCGCGCCACAGACGGCGGCCGCCTCGCCCGATGCGATCAAGCAGCGCGAGCAGGAGCTCGAGGCCGCCCGCGCGAGGCAGAAGAGCGCCGAGGAAGCGCAGGCCAAGCTCAAGGCCGAAATCACCTCGCTCGGCCAGGACCGCACCCAGCTCAATCAGCAGCTGATCGATACCGCAGCCAATGTGCGGGCCGTCGAGACCAAGATCGACGAAGCCGAAGCGCGGCTGCGCTCGCTCAACGGCCGCGAGCAGCAGATGCGCACCTCGCTGGAGTCGCGCCGCGCCGACATCGTCGAGGTGCTGGCGGCCCTGCAGCGCGCCGGCCGGCGCACGCCGCCGGCGCTGTTGGTGCGGCCAGAAGATGCGCTGCAATCACTGCGCACCGCCATGCTGCTCGGCGCCGTGGTGCCGGAATTGCGCGGCCGCGCCGAGAAGCTCGCCGGCGACCTCGGCGAGCTCGTGGCCTTGCGCAAGAACATCGCCGCCGAACGCGACCAGCTTGCCACCGACCGCGACAAGGTCCGCAACGACCAGACCCGGCTGACCGCCCTGGTCGACGAGCGGCAGCGTCAGCAGGCGTGGCGCGAAAAAGACCTAGACGCCGAGAACTCGCGCGCCATCGCGCTCTCCAGGCAGGTCGGCGATCTCCAGGGGCTGATCACCAAGATGGAGCAGGATCTGCAGAGCGCCGCCAAGGCCGCCGAGAAGGCGGCTGAGGCCGCCAAGCAGGCCGAGGCCAAGGCGGCCGCCAGCGCCAAGCCCGGTCCGGGCACTTTCAAGGACCGGTCCCGGACCACCCCGGCGATCGCCTTCGCGGCGGCCAAGGGGCTCCTGCCTCTCCCGGTTAACGGTAACAAGATCAGGGATTTTGGCGGTTCCGACGGGGTCGGCGGTGTCCAGAAGGGCATTTCGCTGGCAACCAGGCCCGGCTCCCAGGTCACGACGCCGTGTGATGGCTGGGTTGTCTATTCCGGCCCGTTCCGCAGCTATGGACAACTCTTGATCCTCAACGCCGGGGGCGGGTATCATGTCCTGATCGCCGGGATGGAGCGCATTTCGGTTAACATCGGTCAGTTTGTGCTCACGGGGGAGCCGGTCGCGACCATGGGATCGACCTCACAAGTCGCCTCCATTCTCGCCACGAACGCGAGTCAACCTGTGCTGTATGTCGAGTTCCGTAAGGACGGCACTCCAATCGATCCAGGCCCATGGTGGGCCGCAAATGAAGGCGAGAAGGTTCGCGGATGATGCGCAAGACTTCAGTTATCCTCCTCAGCGCGGCCACCGGTGCTGCGCTGACGCTGTTCGTGACCCAGCCGCGCGCGGTCTTCATGGGCTCCAGCGCGCGAGCCGCAACTGCAGACACTTATCGCCAGCTCAATCTGTTCGGCGATGTGTTCGAGCGCGTGCGCTCGGACTATGTCGAGAAGCCCGATGACACGAAGCTGATCGAATCCGCCATCAGCGGCATGCTCACCGGCCTCGATCCGCATTCGAGCTACATGGACGCCAAGAGCTTCCGCGACATGCAGGTGCAGACCCGCGGTGAGTTCGGCGGCCTCGGCATCGAAGTCACGATGGAGGACGGCCTGATCAAGGTGGTCTCGCCGATCGACGACACCCCCGCTTCGCGCGCCGGCGTCATGGCCAACGACATCATCACCAATCTCGACGACGAAGCCGTGCAGGGCCTGACCCTGAACCAGGCGGTCGAGAAGATGCGCGGTCCGGTCAACACCAAGATCAAGCTCAAGATCATCCGCAAGGGCCAGGACAATCCGATCGACGTCACCCTGGTGCGCGACAACATTCGCGTCCGCTCGGTGCGCGCGCGCATCGAGGCCGACGACATCGCCTATATCCGCATCACCACCTTCAACGAGCAGACCACCGAAGGCCTGAAGCGCGAGGTCGCCAACCTCTCGAATCAGATCGGCGACAAGCTCAAGGGCTACATCATCGATCTCCGCAACAACCCGGGCGGCCTGCTCGAGGAAGCGGTCACCGTCTCCGACTCGTTCCTGGAGAAGGGCGAGATCGTCTCGACCCGTGGCCGCAATGCCGAGGAGACCCAGCGCCGCACCGCGCATGCGGGCGACCTCACCAAGGGCAAGCCTGTTATCGTGCTGGTCAACGGCGGTTCGGCTTCGGCATCGGAAATCGTCGCCGGCGCGCTGCAGGACCACAAGCGCGCGACCATCGTCGGCACGCGCTCGTTCGGCAAGGGCTCGGTGCAGACCATCATTCCGCTCGGCTCGGGCAACGGCGCGCTGCGCCTGACCACGGCGCGCTACTACACGCCGTCGGGCAAGTCGATCCAGGCGAAGGGCATCGTGCCCGACATCGAAGTGCTCCAGGATGTGCCGGACGAGCTGAAGTCGCGCACCGACACCAAGGGCGAGGCTTCGCTGCGCGGCCATCTCAAGAACGACGGCGACGAGAAGACCGGCTCGCAGTCCTACGTCCCGCCGGACGCCAAGGACGACAAGGCGCTCAAGCTCGCGGACGACCTGCTCCACGGCATCAAGAACAGCGCCTCCGCGGCGCCGACGCCGGGCGACAACAAGGCCACGACCGACAAGCCCAAAGCGGCGAACTAAGTCGGCGCGTCACCTCATCTCTCGAAAAGGGCGGCTCCTGGAGCCGTCCTTTTTGCTTGGGGCTCCTGCTACCCCCGGCCTATCCCGGCCTGACGCCGCTTGACCTCGGCGTGGTATCGTCGGCGGGAGTGATTCGGGATCTCGCATGACTGAAACGGCCGATGATCTGAGCGCCCCGCTCGGACAGGACAAGCCGCGCCGGAAACGGCGGCTGCGGCTGCCGTTCACAGCCATGCAGGCCCTCACGGTCATGCTCGGCCTGTTCCTGGTCGCCTTCGCCGGCTTCGCCATCTTCAACAAGGATCCGCTCGGCGGTGAGCCGATGACGCGGATTGCGATCCGCGAGCCCAGGGCCACCGACGAGAAGCCGGCCGCCGCGAGCCTTGGCCAGGAGAGCAAGCCAGAGAGCAAGCACGAGGCCAAGGAGGCGCCGAAGCAGGCGGGCGAGCAGAAGACCGTCACCATGATCGACGGTTCCACCGGCACGCGCCACGACGTGGTGATCGGTGGCGGCGATGCCGCCGACAAGGGGGACGCGGCAGCCGCCTCCGCCCCTCCGCCCGTCATGGCCGGGATCGACCCAAAACTGCTGGAAAAATCGCGCTACGGCATGATCCCCGTGACGGCCGAGGGCGCGAAGCCGTTCAACGTCTACGCGGCGGATGCCGACCGCGCCAAGGCGGCAAAGATGCCTGTGGTCGCGATCCTGATCGGCGGCCTTGGCGTCGGCGCGGCCAAGACCACCGACGCGATCATGCGGCTGCCGCCGGCGGTGACGCTGGCCTTCACGCCCTATGGCGCCGATCCCGGCAAGCTCGCCGAGCGGGCCCGCGCCCAGCGGCACGAGATCTTCCTCCAGATCCCGATGGAGCCCTACGACTTCCCGGACAACGACCCGGGCCCGCAGACGCTGCTGACCTCGCTCACCACCGACCAGAACATGGACCGCCTGTACTGGCACCTGAGCCGGATGCAGGGCTATGCCGGCCTCACCAATTTCATGGGCGCCCGTTTCGTGGCGACCGACGCCGCGATGCAGCCGATCATCCGCGAGGCGGCCAAGCGCGGCCTCGGCTTCTTCGACGACGGCTCCTCGCCGCGCAGCATCGCGCCCCAGGCCGCGGGCAGCCAGGCGATGCCGTTCGGCAAGGGCGATATCGCGATCGACGTGGTGCCGACCCCGGCGGAGATCGACCGCGCCCTGAACAAGCTCGAATCGATGGCGCGCGAGCGCGGCGTTGCAATCGGCACCGCCTCCGCCCTGCCGGTCTCGATCGAGCGCATCGGCAGCTGGACCAAGACATTGAGCGACCGTGGTATCCTTTTGGTGCCGTTGACAACCGCGATGCTGAAATCAAAATCTAGCTAAATCAACGGATTGGTACGGTACGGACCCTCGGGACCGGCATACCCACCAAAAGCACGCGAGAGGTCTGGCGGAATGGCACGCTACGAGGATCTGCCCTACCGTACTTGCGTCGGTGTGATGCTGATCAACAAGAAGGGTCTGGTGTTCATCGGCCGACGCGCCGGCGGCATCGAGCATGTCGACGACGCCCATGTCTGGCAGATGCCGCAGGGCGGCGTCGATCCCGGTGAGGATACCTGGGAGGCCGCCAAGCGCGAGCTCTACGAGGAGACCAGCGTGCGCTCGGTCGAGCGGCTCGGCGAAGTCCCGGACTGGCTCGTCTACGACATCCCGCGCACGGTTGCGGGACGCGCCTGGAAGGGCCGCTATCGCGGCCAGCGCCAGAAATGGTTCGCGGTCCGGTTCACCGGCAAGGACAGCGAGATCAACGTCGAAAAACCCGGCGGCGGCCACAAGGCCGAGTTCGTGAGCTGGCGCTGGGAGCCGATGAAGAACCTGACCGGGCTGATCATCCCGTTCAAGCGCCCGGTCTATGAGCGCGTCGTGAAGGAATTTTCCGCGCTGGCGGATGAATAAATCAAATCGTCATCCCGGGTTCGGTGCTAATGCATCGCCGGAATGACGATGAAAGACGTGCGCGTGACCAATCAAAAACCCTACCGTCCCAATGTGGGGATCGCCCTCTTCAATGCGAACGGCCGCGTGCTGATCGGCCACCGCTTCAAGGGCGACGGCCCCGAGATCATCCTGCCGGGCCTCGACTGGCAGATGCCGCAAGGCGGTGTCGATGAGGGCGAGAACCTGCGCGATGCGGCGCTGCGCGAGCTTTGGGAAGAGACCAGCGTCAAGAGTGCGGACTATCTCGGCGAGACAGACTGGCTGACTTACGAGTTCCCTCCCTACGACGGGCCGCAGACGCACCGGCTGGCGAAGTTCCGCGGGCAGCGCCAGAAATGGTTCGCGCTGCGCTTCACCGGTCGCGACGACGAGATCGATCCGCTGACGCCGCGCAACGAACAGCCTGCGGAGTTCGACGCCTGGCGTTGGGAGCGGCTCGACCGCGTCACCGAGTTCGTGGTGCCGTTCCGCCGCGAGGTCTACCGCGCGGTCGCTCAGCAGTTTGCGCCCTTCGCAAACTAAAACTGCGAAAACAACCCCATGCACAGTAGCCGGCGATTGCCGGTGCGATGCGCGGTGGTTGTGGCGAAGTTTTTGAAGCGTCGGAGAGAATCGGCCGCACGGCGCAATCGTCGTGGCGGCCTATGTCCAGCAAGCTCTAATTCGTCGGTCCGACCGTGAACGGGCCGATCGCGATGACGTGGCAATCGCTGTCGCGCTTGGCGCAGTCGGCGAGCGCGGAGTTGACGGCGGTCTGCTCGTCCGCCGCCTTCAGGCCGAGGCCCGGCCGGCCCGCGGTTCCGACCGCGACCGCGTTCCAGCCCATGCCATCGGCGAGCTTGCGTACGACCTCGGCCCGCGCGTCGGCGGCGATCGAGGCGTTGGAAGCGGCATGGAAGAAGCCCGTGATCCTGAGCAGGGTCGGGATCGGCACGACGAAATTGTCATCGACCGCGACGATCAGACAAGCCATGCCGGCGATGGCGCCGCACGATTCCAGCGAACGCCGCGCCGAATCGTCGACGGATGACGCGCCCAGCACCATGAAATATTGACCGCCCGGGCCGAGCGCGATCGCGCGGGATTTCGCCGCCGGCACGAACATGTTCTCGAGCCGGACTTTTGCCGGATCCCGCACCATCGGAAAATCCTTCGGCGCGAAGGCCCGCTCGGTCATGGCGTCGTGGCGCACCCAGGGCTGCGGCGGCATCGGCGGCTTGCCGTGCGTGTAGACGACGTCGTTGCCGACCGCATAGAGCTCGCAGCGCCGCGGCGATTGCGCGGCATCGGCGCGCTTCTGGCACTGCTCGAGCGCCATGTTGCGCGCGGCTTCCTCGGTCGGCTGGTTCAACGCCGCGCCTGTGAAGCCGCCGATATTGAGCGCGAAGGCCTTGTAGTCGCCGGAGCCGGAATAGTCGCCGGCCAGGTAGTTGCGGATGCGCTCGTTGATGAAGGGCACGCTATCGGCGGCCAGCTTGCCCGATAGCGGCGCGGCGGATGGTGAGGGCGCGGGCATCGGCGCCATCGCAGCGCCGGCTGGGCTCATCGGAGCCATCGGCGTTTTTGCCATCTGGGTCGGCATCGGGCTCGGCGCCACGGCATCTGCCGCTGGCGCTGCGCTCGGCGTCGCGGCTGGCGCGACTGCGGCGGTGACCGTCTGCTTGAGCTTGGTGTTGTAGAGGAAGCCGGTGACAAGGATGGCGACGACCGAGACGACGGCGACCACCAGCGGCCACATCCACACCGGTGCCGCGGCCAGCTTGGAGGCGGGCTTCTTCAGTTTCGGCGTGGCGTAGGTGCCGTCCTCGCGCCGCATCGCCACCATGTAGGCGTGCACCGGCGTCGGGATGTTCTTGACCTCCTGCGCGCCGATGTCGGCGAACTGCACCGACAGCTTGTTGGCGACCTGCTCGTGCACGGCGCGGGAGACGCAGATGCCGCCGACCTCGGCGAGGCCTTCAAGCCGGGCGGCGATATTGACGCCGTCACCGAGCAGATCGCCGTTGCGCTCGACCACGTCGCCGATGGTGATGCCGATGCGGAACGACATCTGCCGGCTCGGCGGATAGGCCATGTTGCGGGTTCGCAGGGATTCCTGGATGTCGATCGCGCAGCGCACCGCATCGACCGCGCTCGGAAATTCCGCGAGCACGGCGTCGCCCGCCGTGTTGAAGATGCGTCCGTTGGCTTTCGCGATGAAGTCGTCGATGACCTCGCGGTAGGAGGCGAGACGCCGCAGCGTCTCCTCTTCGTCTTCCGCGACCAGTCTTGAGTAACCGGCAATATCGGCTGCGAAAATCGCTGCGATCTTGCGTTTCATCTGCTGCCAGCCCCGAAACAAATTCGCGGGCGCAGAATGCCGCTATCGGCGGCGCGGTGCAACAAAGTTTCAGCGCCCGCCACTTCCGTGACGAGCGCTGAACCTGTTCAGGAATTTTTAGCTTGAGCCCCGGAGCAGTGCACCGGGGCTTAGTGCATAGCCGTGCTACTGAGCTGCTGCTGGATGCTCTTGAAGTGGTCGAGCCGCTCGATGGCCTGATCGAGCTCGCCGCCTTCGTGCTCCTTCAGGCCGTCTTCCATCTCGGAGATGGTCGCGGCGAACTGGGCACGGTCGAGTTCGTCGAGCGACGTCGCGACGTCGGCGAGCACGGTGAGGCCCTTCTCGGAGACTTCGGCGATACCGCCGAGCACGATGATCTTCACGTGCCTGCCGCCCGTGGTCACGGTGAGGATGCCGGGCCGGATCGCAGCCACGACCGGCGCATGTCCCGCCAGCACGCCGAAGTCACCCTCGACGCCGGGGATATCGACCTGATCGACCTGACCCGAGAATGCGAGCTTTTCCGGCGAGACGAGATCGAAGTGGATGGTGGCCATTGGAAACCTGCGAATGGTGAGTAGCGAACGCGCGAGTGGCGAGCAGCGAATGGCGAATAGATTCTACTCGCCACTCCCTATTCGCTATTCGCCAGCTTAGGCGGCTTCCGCCGCCAGCTTCTTGCCCTTCTCGACTGCCTCTTCGATGGTGCCGACCATGTAGAAGGCGGCTTCCGGCAGGTGGTCATACTTGCCTTCGCAGAGGCCGCGGAAGCCCTTGATGGTGTCCGCGAGGTCGACGAACTTGCCGGGCGAGCCGGTGAAGATTTCGGCGACGTGGAACGGCTGCGACAGGAAGCGCTCGATCTTGCGGGCGCGGGCCACCGTCAGCTTGTCCTCTTCCGAAAGCTCGTCCATGCCGAGAATGGCGATGATGTCCTGGAGCGACTTGTAGCGCTGCAGCACCTGCTGGACCTGACGCGCGGTGTCGTAGTGCTCCTGACCGACGACGAGCGGCGAGAGCATGCGCGAGGTCGAGTCGAGCGGGTCCACCGCGGGGTAGATGCCCTTTTCCGAGATCGCGCGGTTCAACACCGTGGTCGCGTCCAGATGCGCGAACGAGGTCGCGGGCGCCGGGTCGGTCAAGTCGTCGGCCGGAACGTAGATGGCCTGCACCGAGGTGATCGAGCCCTTCTGCGTGGTGGTGATGCGCTCCTGGAGCGCGCCCATGTCGGTGGCGAGCGTCGGCTGATAACCCACCGCCGAAGGAATACGGCCGAGCAGCGCCGACACTTCCGAGCCGGCCTGGGTGAAGCGGAAGATGTTGTCGACGAAGAACAGCACGTCCTGCCCCTGGTCGCGGAAGTGCTCGGCGACGGTGAGACCCGTGAGGCCGACGCGGGCGCGGGCGCCCGGCGGCTCGTTCATCTGGCCGAACACCAGTGCGCACTTCGACTTCACGCTCGGATCCGGATTGTGCGGATCGGCGTTGACCTTGGACTCGATGAACTCGTGATAGAGGTCGTTGCCTTCGCGGGTACGCTCGCCGACGCCGGCGAACACCGAGTAACCACCGTGCGCCTTCGCGACGTTGTTGATCAGCTCCTGAATCAGCACGGTCTTGCCGACGCCGGCGCCGCCGAACAGGCCGATCTTGCCGCCCTTCGCATACGGAGCAAGAAGATCGACGACCTTGATGCCGGTGACGAGAATTTCAGCTTCGGTCGACTGGTCGGTGTAGCTCGGCGCTTCCTGGTGGATGGCGCGGAGACCTTCGGACTTGATCGGGCCGGCTTCGTCGATCGGCTCGCCGATCACGTTCATGATGCGGCCGAGCGTGCCGTCGCCCACCGGAACCGCGATCGGCTGGCCGGTGTCGGTCACTTCCTGGCCGCGCACCAGACCTTCGGTCACGTCCATCGCGATCGTGCGGACGGTGGACTCACCGAGATGCTGCGCAACTTCCAGCACGAGGCGGATGTTGCCGTTCCGGGTTTCCAGCGAATTGAGAATGGCGGGCAGGTGGCCCTCGAACTGCACGTCGACGACGGCGCCCATGACCTGGGTGACGCGACCGACCTGGTTAGCTGCTGTAGCCATGAATAGCTCTCCTTCGAAATTCTGGACTTGAACGACCGTCGTTTGGTTCGTGCGTCAGACCGCCTCGGCGCCGGAGATGATCTCGATCAGCTCCTTGGTGATCTGGGCTTGACGGGTTCGGTTGTAGATCTGGGTTTGCTTGCGGATCATTTCGCCGGCATTGCGGGTGGCGTTGTCCATCGAGCTCATCTGCGCGCCATAGAACGAAGCGTTGTTTTCCAGCAGCGCGCGGAAGATCTGCACCGCGATATTGCGCGGCAACAGGCCGGACAGCAGTTCGTCCTCCTCCGGCTCGTAATCGTAGGACGTCGTCGGCGCGTTCGCCGCCTTTTCCTCGACGACCAGCGGGATGATCTGCTGCGCGGTCGGGATCTGGGCGATCACCGACTTGAACTGCGCGTAGAACAGCGTGCAGACGTCGAACTCACCGTTGTCGAAACGGGCCAGCACCTTCTTGGCGATGTCCTCGGCGTTGACGAAGCCGAGCTGACGAACGCTACGCAGGTCGAGGTGCTCGACGATCTGCTTGTCGAACAGGCGGCGGAGCTGCTCATAGCCCTTGCGGCCGACACAGAAGAATTTCACTTCCTTGCCCTGCGCGATCAGCGCCTGGGCGCGCTCGCGGGCGAGGCGCACGATCGAGGAGTTGAAGGCGCCGGACAGACCGCGCTCGCCGGTGCAGACCAGCAGCAGGTGGACCTGGTCCCTGCCGGTGCCGGCCAGCAGCGCCGGCGCGCCGGGCGAACCCGCAGCGGCGCTGGCGATGTTGGAGATCACCGCACTCATCTTGTCGGCATAGGGCCGCGCCGCCTCGGCCGCTTGCTGGGCACGGCGCAACCTCGACGCCGCGACCATCTGCATCGCCTTGGTGATCTTCTGCGTCGCCTTGGTGGAGGCGATGCGGACGCGCATGTCTTTAAGTGACGCCATTCTTCGTCCCCGACGATCCGACCCTTTGGCCTGATCGCAAACCTATCCAGTCGTCATGCCCGGGCTCGCCCCGGGCATCCACGCGGTGCCTCACACGCCGTTAGACGTGGATGGCCGGGACAAGCCCGGCCATGACGGCATTTACGCGAAGCTCTTCGCGAAGCCTTCGACCACCGACTTCAGCTTGGCGGCGGTGTCGTCGGAGAGATCGCGGCTGTCGCGGATCGCGTTGAGGATCTCGGCGTTCTTGCCGCGCAGCAGCGACAGCAGACCGTCCTCGAACGCGCGCACCTTGTTGAGCGGGAGCGGATCGAGATAGCCGTTGGTGCCGGCCCAGATCACGCAGACCTGCTCTTCCATCTTCAGCGGCGCGAACTGCGGCTGCTTGAGCAGCTCGGTCAGGCGCGAACCGCGGTTGAGCAGGCGCTGGGTCGAGGCGTCGAGATCGGAGCCGAACTGCGCGAACGCCGCCATTTCGCGGTACTGCGCGAGCTCGCCCTTGATCTTGCCGGCGACCTTCTTGGTGGCCTTGGTCTGCGCGGACGAACCGACGCGCGACACCGACAGACCGACGTTCACCGCGGGACGGATGCCCTGGAAGAACAGGTCGGTTTCCAGGAAGATCTGGCCGTCGGTGATCGAGATGACGTTGGTCGGAATGTAGGCCGACACGTCGTTGGCCTGGGTTTCGATGACCGGCAGCGCCGTCAGCGAGCCCGAGCCCTGGTCCTTGTTCAGCTTCGCCGCGCGCTCGAGCAGGCGGGAGTGCAGATAGAACACGTCGCCCGGATAGGCTTCGCGGCCCGGCGGGCGGCGCAGCAGCAGCGACATCTGACGGTAGGCGACGGCCTGCTTGGACAGATCGTCATAGATGATGACGGCGTGCATGCCGTTATCGCGGAAGTACTCGCCCATGGTGCAGCCGGTGAACGGCGCGATGTACTGCATCGGAGCCGGATCCGAAGCGGTGGCGGCGACGATGATCGAGTATTCGAGCGCGCCCTGCTCTTCCAGCACCTTCACGAACTGGGCGACGGTCGAACGCTTCTGGCCGATCGCGACGTAGACGCAATACAGCTTGATGTTCTCGTCCGGCTGCGCGTTGAGCGGCTTCTGGTTCAGGATGGTGTCGAGCGCGATCGCGGTCTTGCCGGTCTGACGGTCGCCGATGATCAGCTCGCGCTGGCCACGGCCGATCGGGATCAGGGCGTCGATCGCCTTGAGGCCGGTCGCCATCGGCTCGCTCACCGACTTGCGCGGAATGATGCCGGGCGCCTTGACGTCGACGCGCATGCGCTTGTCGGCCTGGATCGGGCCCTTGCCGTCGATCGGGTTGCCGAGCGCGTCGACGACGCGGCCGAGCAGGCCCTTGCCGACCGGCGCGTCCACGATGGCGCGGGTGCGCTTGACGGTCTGGCCTTCCTTGATCTCGCGGTCGGCGCCGAAAATAACGATACCGACGTTGTCGGTTTCGAGGTTCAGCGCCATACCGCGGGTGCCGTTCTCGAACTCGACCATTTCGCCGGCCTGGACGTTGTCCAGACCATAGACGCGGGCAATACCGTCGCCGACGGACAGCACCTGTCCGACTTCGGAGACTTCAGCTTCCTGGCCGAAATTCTTGATCTGGTCCTTGAGGATCGCGGAAATTTCCGCGGCGCGGATGTCCATCAGCCTGCCTCTTTCATCGCGTGCTTGATCGAATTGAGTTTGGTGCGAAGCGAACTATCGATCATGCGGCTGCCAAGCTTGACCACGAGGCCACCGATGATCGAGGGATCGACCTTCACGTTGAGCGCGACGTCCTTGCCGGTCACCGACTTCAGGGCAACCTTGAGGGCGTCGAGATTCTTGTCCGAAAGCGCCTCCGCCACGGTGACGTCGGCCGTCGTCTCGCCCTTGAACCTGGCGACGAGGGCGCGATAGGCGCGAATGACGTCGGCCACCGCGAACAGGCGGCGGTTGGCGGTCAGGACTTTCAGGAAATTGGCGGAGATGCCGGCGATGCCCGCCTTGTCCAGAACGGCCGAGAGGGCCCTGGACTGGGTATCGGCCGCAAACACCGGGCTGCGGACGAGGCGCGTCAGATCGGCGCTTTCGCTCAGTAAGCCCTCGAATTTATCGAGATCGGCTTTGACCTCGTCGACCACATTCTGGTCGCGGGCCAGTTCAAACAAGGCCGTTGCATAACGGCCCGACACACCGGAAACGGACGTATCTTCTGCAGCCACAGACGCGCTCTTTTTGCTGTCAAACTCGCAAGGGAAAAACCGTCGCCACAAAGCGGCGCCAAGCGATCCAAGCCCTTGGAATTCAAGCGGGACTTCGATTTTCGGCCGACACGGGAGGTGCCGGGTCCGTTAAAATCGCGGCTTTGCTAACATAGCAGGCGCGCACGTGCAACATGACGCCAAATTAAAGGCACGACCTTCTGTCGCCAGTTCGTCGCAGCCGACGGCACCGCGGTAGCGGCCTGCCACGTCGCGGAATGACGCGCCCCCTCGGCGGCATCGCGGCCATTCGTTCCTGCCCTCAGCGCATAGCGGCCATGAACACGAATCGCTGAGGCGTGAGTCGGACGTGACGAGCGGCCTCCCCTGAATACTTTCCTAATTCTAAACATGAAGTATAATGACCTCGTTTTACAGTATTAGTGAGTAATAAAATAGTTAAAGAATTGTTAAAGCGAAAGATTCCAGAACATTGGCTGCAACATTGATGCCAATCACAGAATATTTCATGACGACACAGAATGGATTTACTGCCCAATTCACGCCTCATTAGGAATCGAAACGCGATCCCGCTCACAGACTTACGGGGGCTCCACTTGCCACATATGTGGCAATACTAGATTAGGGACCACTAAATGCTGTCTTTGAAGACGCTGGGCTCCGTGCCCCGGCCGCGCACGGCGATCGCTTTCGTTGCCGCCACTCTCCTCGTCGGTGGAACCGCCACCGAAGCTTCTGCCAAATCCCGGCATCACCACCGGTACTCTCACCATCATCACCGCCACCACGCCCAGAGCGATGCCAACACGACCTCCGATTGGCGCAACGCCAACGCGTCGATGACGCCGTCGTCGGGCACGGGCCGCAGCTTCTCCGGCATGGCCTCCTATTATGGCAACGAGTCCGGCAGCCGGACTGCGTCGGGCCAGCGCTTCAACCAGAATGCCATGACCGCGGCTCACCGTTCGCTGCCGTTCGGCACCAAGCTGCGCGTCACCCATGGCGGCTCGAGCGTCATCGTCACCATCAATGACCGTGGCCCGTTCATTCGCGGCCGTGTCCTCGACCTCTCCACGGGCGCTGCCCGCGCCATCGGCCTCACCGGCGCCGGCGTCGGCCGCGTCACCGCGGAAGTCGTCTCCTAAGGCGCCACCAGCGCCTCACCGACAAAGCGCAAATCTCGCCATCGTCCGCGGACGTGTGAGCGGCGAGACCAGTTCGGGCGAAACAAGCCCGCCGTCTTGGGGGACGGCGGGCTTTTTGTTTGCCCCGTCATTGCGAGGAGCGCAGCGACGAAGCAATCCAGACTGCCTCCGCGGAGAGATTCTGGATTGCTTCGCTGCGCTCGCAATGACGGGGATGGATCGCAGCCTTACAAAAAGCTCTGCGGGTCGACGTCGACCTCGAGCTTTTGGTTGCCCTTCGGCTTCGGACACACCGCCAGCCAGTTGCGCAAATAGTCCGACAGATCGAAACCGCGCGCCGATTTCACCAGGATGCGGAATCGGTAGCGGCCCTTGATCACGGCGAGCGGGGCCTCCGCCGGTCCCAGCACCACGACGCGCTCGTCGCGCGGTGCGAGCGCAACGAGGCGGCGGCCCAAACCTTCGGCGCTCGGACGGTCGCCTGCCGAAATGATCAGGCTCGCGAGCCGGCCGAACGGCGGATAGAGCGTGCGCTCGCGCAGATCGATCTCGCTGTCGTAGAAGGCCTCGCGGTCGCAGGCGATCAGCGCCTTCATCACGGGATGATCGGGCTGGTGGGTCTGGAGATAGCCGACGCCGCGGCCCTGCTCGCGCCCGGCGCGGCCGATCACCTGGTTGAGCAGCTGCCAGGTACGTTCCGACGCGCGCGGATCGCCGTTGGACAGGCCTAGATCCGCATCGACCACGCCGACGAGATTGAGCCGCGGAAAGTTGTGACCCTTGGCGACGAGCTGCGTGCCGATGATGATGTCGACGCGGCCCTCAGCGATCTCGGTAAGTTCGGAGCGCATCGTCTCGATCGAGGTGATCAGATCGCTCGACAGCACCATGGTACGCGCCTCGGGGAACAGCGCGGCCGCCTCTTCCTGCAAGCGTTCGACGCCCGGTCCGACCGCGACCAGCGATTCCTCCGCCGCGCAATGCGGGCAGGTCTGCGGACGCGGCATCGAGAAGCCGCAATGGTGACAGACCAGCCGCTGGCGAAAGCGGTGATCGACCAGCCAGGCATCGCAGATGGTGCAGGCGAAGCGATGGCCGCAGGCACGGCACAGCGTCAGCGGCGCATAGCCGCGGCGATTGAGGAACAGCAGCGCCTGCTCGCGCTTTTCGATCGCTTTTCTGATCTCACCGGCCAGCCGCGGCGAGATATAGCGGCCGCGCGCGGGCGGCTCGCGGCGCATGTCGATCGCCTCGATATGCGGCATGTGCTGGCCGCCGAAGCGCGAGGGCAGCGCAATGCGCTGATAGCGGTTCTTGCGCGCATTGACCTCGGATTCGACCGACGGCGTGGCGGAGGCCAGCACGATCGGGATCTTTGCGATATGCGCGCGCACCACCGCCATGTCACGGGCGTGATAATGCACGCCCTCGTCCTGCTTGTAGGCCTGGTCGTGCTCTTCATCGACCACGATGAGGCCGAGATTGGCGTACGGCAGAAACAACGCCGAGCGCGCGCCGACCACGACCGGCGCACTGCCGTCGGAGATCGCGGCCCAGTTGCGTGCGCGGGTGCGCGGCGTCAGCTCGGAGTGCCATTCGATCGGCCGCACGCCAAAACGCTGCGCGAAGCGGTCGAGGAACTGGCCGGTCAGCGCGATCTCCGGCATCAGGATCAGAGTCTGCTTGCCGCGGCGGATGGTCTCTGCAATCGCCTCGAAATAGACCTCGGTTTTGCCCGAGCCGGTGACGCCGTCGAGCAGCGCAACGTGAAACGTGCCGTTGGCCGCGAGCGCGCGCATCGCATCCACCCCGGCGCGCTGGAGCGGTGAAAAATCCGGCTGGCCAAAATCCGGATCGGGTGCCGGCGGCCGCGGAGGCGGCGGCATCGGCTCGACCGTGAGCGTGCCTTCGTCGACGAGGCCGTCGATCACGCCGGCCGAGACCCCTGCTTCCTTGGCGGCCTCGGACTTGCCGTGCAGCAGGCGATCCGACAGCAGCTCGATCACGCGCTGCCGCGCCGGCGTCAGCCGCCGCGGCGGATCGCCGACAAGGCGCACACCGGCGCGCACCCGCTCCGGGCCGAGATTCTCGCCCATGCGCAGGCACATCCGCAGCACCATGCCGCGCGGGCTCAGCGTGTAATTGGCGACCCAATCCACGACCGAGCGCAGCTCAGGCTTCAGCGGAGGAAGATCGAGCTTTTCGCTGACCTCCTTGAGGCGATTGTGCAGGCGCGGGTCGGGATTGGCGTTCTCCGCCCAGACCACGGCCAGCACCTCGCGGGGCCCGAGCGGCACGCCGACGAGATCGCCCGCCTTCAGCTCCATCCCGCGCGGCACCTTGTAGGAATAGGTCTGGTCGAGCGCGACCGGCACCAGCACGTCGACCATGCGGGTCGCGTTGGCGGGGGTGATCGTGCTGCGCGACGAATGATCCATCAAAGGTCTTTGGAGGGAGAATCGGAACCTTGGGGCCTTGAAGCTAACGCCCCCGGGCGGCCTTAGCTAAGAGTAAACGGGTGTGATGCGATATACTGAGTGGAATCATTACGTCCAGAGCGCATGAGCAAAGCCGCGGCCCCATTAATCGAGCTCGCCAGCGCCGATCCCTCGATCGCGCAGGAGATGACGCGCTGGCTGTCGCATCTCGGCGCCGAGCGGCGGCTGTCGCCGAAGACGCTGGAGGCCTATGGCCGCGACCTGCGGCAATGCCTGGACTTCCTTTGCGCCCATTGGGGCGAGCGCGTGACGCTGGCGCGCTTTGCCGCGCTGGAAGCCACCGACATCCGCGCCTTCATGGCGATGCGCCGCGCCGACGACATTGCCGGCCGCTCGCTGATGCGCGCGCTGGCGGGCCTGCGCTCGTTCGGCCGTTTCCTCGAACGCGAAGGCAAGGGCAAGGTCGGCGCACTCTCGGCTATCCGCGCGCCCAAGGTGGCCAAGACTTTGCCGAAGCCGCTGCCGATGGCATCCGCAAAACGTCTCGCCGACGCCGACGAGCGCGCCGGCGAGGAACGCGAGACGTGGGTTCTGGCCCGCGACGCCGCGGTGATGGCGCTGTTGTATGGCTCGGGCCTGCGCATCTCCGAAGCGTTGGGGTTGAAGCGCCGCGAGGTGCCGCGTCCCGGCGAAGGCGACGTGCTGATCGTGACAGGCAAAGGCAACAAGACCCGCATGGTGCCGGTGCTGCAGAACGTGCTCGCGCTCGTGCAGGAATACGTTGCGATGTGCCCCTATCCGCTGCCGGCGGAAGGCCCGATCTTCCTCGGCGCGCGCGGCGGCCCGCTCAGTCCGCGCATCATCCAGCTCGCGATGGAGCGGCTGCGCGGCGCGCTCGGCCTGCCCGACAGCGCGACGCCGCATGCGCTGCGACACTCCTTCGCCACGCATCTGCTGTCGCGTGGCGGCGATCTGCGCGCGATCCAGGAATTGCTCGGCCATTCGTCGCTCTCGACCACGCAGATCTATACCGGCATCGATTCGGAGCGGCTGCTCGAAGTCTATGCGAGCGCCCATCCGCGGCGATGAACCTGACATGAAGCTGTCATAGCGCGCGTGCCTCTTGCGCGGCGCCCGCGGTTCGGTCAATCGTGGGGAACCGCGACTGGAGGGAATCATGAGCGCACACGAAAGCATGGAGCATGCCGAACACGCCGAGCACGCGTCCGGATCGAACAAGAAGATCGCTCTTCTGATCGCCGTGCTGGCGCTGTTCCTGGCGATCTCCGAGACGCTCGGCAAGGGCGCCCAGACTGAATCGATCAGCAAGAACGTCGAGTCCGCCAATCTCTGGGCGTTCTTCCAGGCCAAGACCATCCGCCGCACCGTGGTGCTGACCGCATCCGAGCAGGGCAAGCTCACGCTCGCCGCCGCCGACGAGGCTCAGAAGCCGGCGGTGCAGAAGCAGGTCGACGACTGGACCAAGACCGCGCAGCGCTATCGCTCAGAGCCCGAGACCGGCGAAGGCACCGAGCAGCTCGCCGAGAAGGCCAAGCACGCCGAGCACGAGCGCGACGAGGCGACCGCGAAATATCATCACTTCGAGCTGGCCTCCGCCGCCTTCCAGATCGGCATCGTTCTGGCCTCGGCCACCATCATCACCGGCATGATCGCGCTCGCCTATGTCGCCGGCGTCCTGACCCTGGCCGGCCTCCTCATGACCGCGCTCGGCCTGTGGTGGCCGCATCTGGTGCATTTGCATTAGCGGCGTTGAGGCGCGCGCAGCCGTCACATCTTGGGTGTCATGCCCCGCGAAAGCGGGGCATCCAGTACGCCGCAGCTTCTCGGTTCTAGCCTTACCGTCGCTGGAATACTGGATTGCCCGCCTTCGCGGGCTATGACACCGAGTATGTGACGATGACAGTGTGTATGTCGCGAGCAGCTAGCGCGCCTGGTGCACGCTCTTGCGAAAGCGCTGGATCAGGCGGAGCGTACGGGCGGACCAGCCTTCGCCGTTGCCGGCGATCAGCTCGCGGATGCGCTGCTTGATCGGGTCGACCAGCTCGGCGGCCTTGGCGCGCAGCTTCATCACGAGATCGTAGAGCCGCTCGAACCAGTGCATCTCCATCAGCTTGTCGCGCGTCACGTCGAACACGAAGGCGGTGACGCCGACGCCGAGCAGCTTTGCGAACAGAAACGTGGATACGCCGCTCAGCCAGTATTCATGCGTGAGCAGATACAGGCCCATCAGCTTGAGCGGAAACAGCGGGATGATCGGCACCGCGAACACGATCAGTGTCATGGCCGGCGGCAGCGCATCGACGCGCTCCGTCAGCCATTGCTTGAAGCGTGCGAGCGGGATGGCTGCGACAACCCGCGCGACGATCGGCTCGAGATGGTCCCACAGCCAGGCTTCGATCAGGAAGATGATCGCCAGCAGGACCCAGACCGGTTGAAGTAGGCGGCGCAGCATGTGTTTCCCGCCCGATTCGACGCTAGGCGCGTCGCCTACATATGGATGGCCCGCTTGCCCACCGCAAGCGCGGCTTCCTTGATGGCCTCTGAACGGGTCGGATGCGCGTGGCAGGTGCGCGCAAGATCTTCCGCGCTGCCGCCAAACTCCATGAGAACGCAGGCCTCATGGATCATTTCGCCGGCTTCACGGCCGATAATGTGCACGCCGAGCACGCGATCGGTCTTCGCATCTGCGAGAATCTTCACGAAGCCGTCGGTGGTCTGGTTGACCTTGGAGCGGCCGTTGGCGGTAAAGGGAAACTTCCCAACGGTATACGCTTGACCCGCCTGCTTCAGCTCCTCCTCGGTCTTGCCGACGGAGGACACTTCTGGCGTGGTATACACGACGCCTGGGATAACGTCGTAGTTCACGTGGCCGGCCTGCCCTGCGATGATCTCCGCAACGGCTACGCCTTCATCCTCGGCCTTGTGCGCGAGCATCGGGCCCGCGACGACGTCGCCGATGGCATAGACGCCCTTCACGCTGGTCGCGAAATGCGGATCGATCTGCACGCGGCCGCGATTGTCCAGCGCCACGCCGGCTTCCTTCAGGCCGAGCCCATCCGTGTACGGCACGCGACCGATGCAGACGAGAACGACGTCGGCTTCCAGCGTCTCGGCAGCGCCGCCGGCCGCAGGCTCGATGGTCGCCTTCAGCGACTTGCCGGAGGTGTCGACGGCGGTGACCTTGGCGCCGAGCTTGAATGCAAAGCCCTGCTTCTCCAGGATGCGCTGGAATTGCTTGGCGATCTCGCCATCCATGCCGGGCAGGATGCGATCGAGGAATTCGACGACGACGACTTCAGCGCCGAGCCGCTTCCACACCGAGCCGAGTTCGAGGCCGATCACGCCGGCGCCGACGATCAAGAGCTTGCCGGGGACCTTGTCCAGCGACAGCGCGCCGGTGGACGACACGATGCGCTTCTCGTCGATCTCGATGCCCTTGAGGCGCGCGATGTCGGAGCCGGTCGCGATGACGATGTTCTTGGTCTCGACCACTTGCGACTTGCCGTCGGCGGACACTTCCACCTTGCCGGTGCCCAGGATCTTGCCGGTGCCCTTGAGCACGTCGATCTTGTTCTTCTTCATCAGGAACTCGACACCCTTGACGTTGCCGTCGATGCCCTGCTGCTTGAAGTTCATCATCGCCGGAAGCTCGAGCTTCGGCGCGGAAACGGAAACGCCCATCTTGGCGAAGGAGTGCGCGGCTTCCTCGAACATTTCGGACGCGTGCAGCAGCGCCTTCGACGGCATGCAGCCGACGTTCAGGCAGGTGCCGCCGAGCGTGGCGTCCTTTTCGACCACGGCGACTTTCATGCCGAGCTGGGCCGCGCGCACCGCGCAGACATAACCGCCAGGTCCGGTGCCGATGACGACGAGATCGTAGGTAGCCATGAGAGAAAGTCCCGTAAGTTTAGCGTGATGAGGATGTGTCAGCGTCCGCCGGACACATCGAGAATGGCCGAGGTGACGTAGGAGGCTTCGTCCGACATCAGCCAGACGATGGCGTTGGCGATTTCGTCGGCGGTACCGACGCGCTTCATCGGCACCATATGGGCCAGACGATGGGCGCGATCGGGCTCGCCGCCGGCGGCGTGGATTTCGGTGTCGATCAGGCCGGGGCGGATGCCCGCGACACGAATGCCTTCGCCTGCGACCTCATAGCCGAGACCGACGGTGAAGGAATCGATCGCGCCCTTGGACGCGGCATAGTCGACATAGGTATTCGGCGCACCAAGTCTGGCAGCGACCGATGACAGATTGACGATGACGCCGCCCTGGCCGCCGTGCTTGGTCGACATCCGCTTCACCGCTTCGCGCGCGCAGAGGATGGAGCCGGTGACGTTGACGGCCATCACGCGCCGGATGCGCTCCGCCGACATCTCGTCGACGCGCACGCCGCTCTGGCCGACGATGCCGCCATTGTTGACGAGTGCACCGAGCGTGCCGAACTTGTCGGCAGCCTTGAACAGCTCGATGATGTCGCTTTCCTCGGCGACATCGCATTTCACCGCGATGGCCTTGCCGTTGCTGGCCGCGATCTGGGCGACCACCTCGTCAGCAGCCGTTTTGTTGCTGGCGTAGCCGACGACGACACGGAAGCCGCGCGCGGCCGCCGCAATCGCGGTCGCCCGCCCGATGCCGCGGCTGCCGCCGGTGATGACAACGACTTTATCCGTCACGCGCGCCTCCATGGTTCGACCCGCGCCGTCGCACGATTAAGGCGACGGCGCTCGCAGAGCTTCAGGGATCAGAGATCGAGCACCAGGCGCGCCGGATCTTCCAGGCTCTCCTTGACGCGGACCAGGAAGGTGACGGCTTCCTTACCGTCGATGACGCGGTGATCGTAGGACAGTGCCAGGTACATCATCGGGCGGACCTCGATCTTGCCGGCGACGACCATCGGCCGCTCCTGGATCTTGTGCATGCCGAGGATGCCGGACTGCGGCGCGTTCAGGATCGGGGTCGACATCAGCGAGCCGTAGATGCCGCCATTGGTGATGGTGAAGGTGCCGCCCTGCATCTCGTCGATCTTGAGCTGGCCGTCACGGGCGCGACGACCGAAATCGGCGATGCCCTTCTCGATGTCGGCGATCGACTTGTTGTCGCAGTCGCGCACGACGGGCACGACCAGACCCTTGTCGGTGCCGACGGCGACGCCGATGTGGTAATAGTTCTTGTAGATCAGATCGGTGCCGTCGATCTCGGCGTTGACGGCCGGGATGTCCTTCAGCGCCTGCACGACGGCCTTGGTGAAGAAGCCCATGAAGCCGAGCTTCGAGCCGTGCTTCTTCTCGAAGGCATCCTTGTAGTGGGCACGCAGCGCCATCACGTTGGTCATGTCGACCTCGTTGAAGGTCGTGAGCATGGCCGCAGTGTTCTGCACGTCCTTGAGGCGGCGCGCGATGGTCTGGCGCAGGCGGGTCATCTTGACGCGCTCTTCGCGGGCGGCGTCATCGGCGGGCGATGGCGCGCGGACCTGGACGGCGGCGGCGGGCTGGTTGACCGGGGTCGGCGCGGAGGCCGCACGCTCGATCGCGGCGAGCATGTCGCCCTTGGTGACGCGGCCATCCTTGCCGGAGCCCGGAACGGTCGAAGCGTCGATGCCGGTCTCGGCGGAGAGCTTGCGGACGGACGGGGCGAGCGGCGCATCGGCCGGCGGCGCCTTCGCGGCCGGAGCCGGCGCAGGAGCAGCAGCCACGGCGGCCGGAGCGGCGGCGGCGGGCTTCGCGGGAGCAGCGGCGGGCTTCGCAGCACCGGCACCGTCGGTGATCTGGCCGAGCAGCGCACCGACCGCAACGGTCGCGCCATCGGCAGCGACGATCTCGCTCAGCGTGCCGGCGGAGGGCGCCGGGACCTCGATGGTTACCTTGTCGGTCTCGAGCTCCACCAAGGGCTCGTCGACGGCGACGGGATCGCCGGCCTTCTTGAACCAGCGGCCGATGGTGGCCTCGGTGACGGATTCGCCGAGCGTCGGCACACGAATTTCAGTCATGGTCTTTTCCTTAAGGGATCGCCGGTGCGGTCAAAAATCGGTTGTCATCGGCCCGCGAAAGGCAAGCCATCCAGCAAGCCGGACGTTCGTATTCTGCACGGACGTCGCGGCGTACTGGTGCCCCGCTCCAGTGCGCGATTGCGCACGAGGCGGGGCATGACGCAGTTCAGAAAGATCAGCTCAGTGCTTCGTCCAGGAACGCCTTCAACTGCGCCTGATGCTTGGACATCAGACCAGTGGCGGTCGCGGCGGAAGCGGCGCGGCCGACATAACGCGGACGCCGGCTCACACCGTGCACCTGGTTCAGCACCCATTCCAGATAGGGCTCGATGAAGTGCCAGGCGCCCATGTTGCGGGGCTCTTCCTGGCACCACACCACTTCAGCCTTCTTGAAGCGCGACAGCTCGGCCACCAGCGCCTTCAGCGGCACCGGATAAAGCTGCTCGACGCGCATCAGGTAGATGTCGTCGATGCCGCGCTTCTCGCGCTCCTCGTAGAGGTCGTAATAGACCTTGCCGGAGCAGAGCACGATGCGGCGGACCTTCTCGTCAGGGACGAGCTTGATCGCCTCGTTCGGCAGCATCTGGGCGTCATCATAGAGGATGCGGTGGAAGGTCGTCCCCTTCGCGAGCTCCTCGAGGCGCGACACCGCCCGCTTGTGGCGCAGCAGCGACTTCGGCGTCATCAGGATCAGCGGCTTGCGGATCTCGCGATGAAGCTGGCGGCGCAGCACGTGGAAGTAGTTCGCCGGCGTGGTCGGGTAGACCACCTGCATGTTGTCTTCGGCGCACATCTGCAGATAACGCTCCAGACGCGCCGAGGAGTGCTCCGGCCCCTGGCCCTCATAGCCGTGCGGCAAGAGGCAGACGAGGCCGGACATGCGCAGCCATTTGCGCTCGCCCGAGGAGATGAACTGGTCGAACACGACCTGCGCACCGTTGGCGAAGTCGCCGAACTGGGCTTCCCACAGGGTCAGCGTGTTCGGCTCGGCGAGCGAGTAGCCGTATTCGAAGCCGAGCACGGCTTCTTCCGACAGCAGCGAGTTGATGACCTCGTAATGGCCCTGCTCGTGGCCGAGATGGTTGAACGGCGTGTAGCGGCTCTCGTCTTCCTGGTCGATCAGGACCGAATGGCGCTGCGAGAAGGTGCCGCGCTCGGAATCCTGGCCCGACAGGCGGACATGGTGGTTCTCGTTGAGCAGCGTGCAGAACGCCAGTGCTTCACCGGTCGCCCAATCGATGCCGGCGCCGGTGTCGATTGCCTTGGCGCGGTTGTCGAGGAAGCGCTGGATGGTGCGGTGAACGCGGAAGCCATCCGGCACCTTGGTGATCTTGCGGCCGATTTCCTTCAGCTCGGCGGTGTCGACGCCGGTGACGCCGCGGCGCGCATCCTCCTCCTGGTCGGCGATCTTGAAGCCGGACCACTTGCCGTCGAGCCAGTCGGCCTTGTTCGGCTTGTAGGAGGTGCCGGCCTCGAACTCGGCGTCGAGCCGCGCGCGCCAGTCGGCCTTGGCCTTGTCGACCTCGCCCTCGGTCATCACGCCTTCGCTGATCAGGCGGCGGGCGTAGAGCTCGAGCGTCGACGGATGCGCCGCGATCCTCTTGTACATCACCGGCTGGGTGAAAGCCGGCTCGTCGCCCTCGTTATGGCCATGCCTGCGGTAGCAGAACATGTCGATGACGACGGGCTTGTGGAATTTCTGCCGGAATTCGGTCGCGACCTTGGCCGCGAAAACCACTGCTTCCGGATCGTCACCGTTCACATGGAAGATCGGCGCGTCGATCATCTTCGCCACGTCAGACGGATAGGGCGAGGAGCGCGAGTAGCGCGGATAGGTGGTGAAGCCGATCTGGTTATTGACGATGAAGTGCACGGAGCCGCCGGTGCGGTAGCCCTTCAGGTCAGACAGGCCGAAGCATTCCGCGACCACGCCCTGGCCGGCGAACGCCGCGTCGCCATGCATCAGCAGCGGCATCACCGAGATGCGCTGGTCCGGCGGATCGCCGTGCTGGTCCTGCTTGGCGCGGACCTTGCCGAGCACCACGGGATCGACGATCTCGAGATGCGAGGGGTTGGCGGTCAGCGACAGATGGATGCGGTTGCCGTCGAACTCGCGGTCCGAGGAGGCGCCGAGGTGATATTTGACGTCGCCGGAGCCTTCGACCGCATCGGGGTTGGCCGAGCCGCCCTTGAATTCATGGAACAGGGCGCGGTGCGCCTTGCCCATCACCTGCGTCAGCACGTTGAGGCGGCCGCGATGCGGCATGCCGAGCACGACTTCCTTCACGCCGAGATTGCCACCGCGCTTGATGATCTGCTCGAGCGCAGGAATCAGCGATTCGCCGCCGTCGAGGCCGAAGCGCTTGGTGCCGGTGAACTTGGTGTCGCAGAACTTCTCAAAACCTTCGGCTTCGACCAGCTTCGTCAGGATCGCGCGCCGGCCTTCGCGGGTGAACGAGATTTCCTTGTCCGGGCCCTCGATGCGCTCCTGGATCCACGCCTTCTGCGCGGCGTTGCTGATGTGCATGAACTCGACGCCGAGCGTCTGGCAGTAGGTGCGCTCGCAGATCGCGGTGATCTCGCGCAGCGTGGCGTATTCGAGACCGAGCACGTGATCGAGGAAGATCTTGCGGTCGAAATCGGCTTCGCTGAAGCCGTAGGTGCGCGGGTCGAGCTCTTCGCGGTTGCGCGGGGCTTCGATGCCGAGCGGATCAAGCTTGGCGTGGAAGTGGCCGCGCATGCGGTAGGAGCGGATCAGCATCAGCGCGCGGACGGAGTCGCGCGTGGCCTGCAGCAGGTCGGCGGACGAGAAATCAGCGCCCTTGTTGCCCGCCTGGGCCTGCGCCTTGGCGGCGATCTTGGCACCGACCGCCTTCTCGACCTGGGCCCAGTTACCGTCGAGGGCGGAGGTGAGGTCGTCCTGCGGGGTCAGCGGCCAGTTGGCGCGCTCCCAGGACGGGCCTTCGGCGTTCTTGCTGATATCGCCGGGCTGGTCGTTGAGGCTCTTGAAGAACTCCTGCCACTCGGCGTCGACCGAGGACGGGTCCTTCTCGTAGCGGGCGTAGATTTCGTCGATGTAGGTGGCGTTGGTGCCCTGCAAAAAGGAAGAGAGGGCAAAGGCTGCGTTCGCGTCTTGGCGAGACATGCTTGAGTTCCTGGCGATTTCGGTTCGCGCATAACAAACGGCGCTGGCGCTGGGCTCCCCGGCAGAGGCCCAGCGCGACAGGCACCATTTATCCTATTTGCTACGAAACTTCGCCCGGAAAAGTACGAAGAAGTGAACTAGCCTTTCAACTTTTCGGCAAGCGTGTGGCCGAGGCGGGCGGGAGACGGAGACACTGTAATCCCAGCCGATTTCATCGCATCGGTCTTGGAACCCGCGTCGCCCTTGCCGCCGGAGATGATCGCGCCGGCATGGCCCATGCGGCGGCCGGGAGGCGCGGTGACACCGGCAATGAAACCGACCATCGGCTTCTTGCGGCCGCGCTTGGCCTCGTCCTTGAGGAACTGGGCGGCGTCCTCCTCGGCGGAACCGCCGATCTCGCCGATCATGATGATCGATTCGGTCTTGGGGTCGGCGAGCAGCATTTCCAGCACGTCGATGAACTCGGTGCCCTTGACCGGGTCGCCGCCGATGCCGACCGCGGTGGTCTGGCCGAGGCCTTCCTGCGAGGTCTGGAACACGGCTTCATAGGTCAGCGTGCCGGAGCGGGAGACGATGCCGACGCTGCCGGTCTTGAAGATGTTGGCGGGCATGATGCCGATCTTGCACTCGCCGGCGGTCATGACGCCCGGGCAGTTCGGCCCGATCAGGCGCGACTTGGAACCGGCCAGCGAGCGCTTCACGCGCACCATGTCGATAACAGGAATGCCCTCGGTGATGCAGACGATCAGCGGGATCTCCGCGTCGATGGCTTCGCAGATCGCATCGGCCGCGCCCGGCGGCGGCACGTAGATCACCGACGCATCGGCACCGGTCTTCTCACGCGCCTCGCGCACCGTGTCGAACACCGGCAGGCCCAGATGGGTGGCGCCGCCTTTGCCCGGCGAGGTGCCGCCGACCATCTTGGTGCCGTAGGCAAGCGCGGCCTCCGAGTGGAAGGTGCCGTTCTTGCCGGTAAAGCCCTGGCAGATGACCTTGGTGTTCTTGTCGATCAGGATGGACATGAGGTCTGCTTTCGCGAACTAACGAGTGAGAGGTCAGTGGATGCGGCGGTAGATGCCGGTGAGCACATCGGCCCAGCCTTCCGCGTCCGGCGAGAACTGGATCTTCAACGAGTAGGAATCGTCGTCGATGATTTCGTAGACGTGGCGCGCATTGCCGCGGAGCGAGCCGCGCACCAGCGTCAGGGTCTTGCCGACCCAGCCGCCGGAGGCGGGCGAGGGCGGCGTGTAGCCGAGCGAGTCGTACCAGAACAATTTGTAGGTCCGGTCCTCACGATCGTAGGTGAAGAGGCCGTGGGTGGCGAAGACCTGCTTGCCGTCGCGGATCTGGACAGCATCCTGGATCAGGTAAAATCCGTTCAGATCCATGCGTGCGACGACATGCGAAGTTGCCGGCCCACCCTCCGTCCAGCGCGACGGGAAGACCACCTCTTCGCCATTCCATTCGCCGGCGAACGCGGCGAGGCGCGTGTGCTCTGCAAGCGGAGATGATGCGGCGAGATGGTCCTGAGTCATGGCCTCAGCCTCCCTTGACGGCCTTCACGATCTTCTGCGCGGCGTCGTCGAGATTGTCGGCCGGCACCACGTTCAGGCCGGATTCACGGATGATCTTCTTGCCGAGCTCGACATTGGTGCCTTCGAGGCGAACCACCAGCGGCACGCTGAGGCCGACCTCGCGCACGGCGGCCGTGACGCCCTCGGCGATCACGTCGCACTTCATGATCCCGCCGAAGATGTTGACCAGGATGCCCTTCACGTTGGGATCGGCGGTGATGATCTTGAAGGCGGCCGCGACCTTTTCCTTGCTGGCGCTGCCGCCGACGTCGAGGAAGTTCGCCGGCGCCATGCCGTAGAGCTTGATGATGTCCATCGTCGCCATCGCGAGGCCGGCGCCATTGACCATGCAGCCGATGTTGCCGTCGAGGGTGACGTAGTTGAGGTCGTATTTCGACGCCTCGATTTCCTTGGCGTCTTCCTCGGTCTCGTCGCGCAGCGCGAGCACCTCGGGATGACGGAACAGCGCATTGTCGTCGAACGACACCTTGGCGTCGAGCACGCGGAGCTGGCCCTGCTTGGTCACGACCAGCGGGTTGATCTCCAGCATCGACATGTCCTTGGCGACGAAGGCGGTGTAGAGCTGCGCGGTGAGCTTCTCGGCCTGCTTGGCGAGATCACCGGAGAGTTTCAGCGCGTTGGCGACGGTGCGGCCGTGATGGCCCATGATGCCGGTCGCGGGATCGACCGAGAAGGTGACGATCTTCTCAGGGGTGTTGTGCGCGACGTCCTCGATGTTGACGCCGCCTTCGGTCGAGACGACGAAGGAGACGCGCGAGGTTTCGCGGTCGACCAGGAGCGAGAGATAGAACTCCTTGTCGATGTCCGAGCCGTCCTCGATGTAGAGGCGGTTGACCTGCTTGCCGGCGGGGCCGGTCTGGATCGTCACGAGGGTCGCGCCCAGCATCTGCTTGGCAAATTCGGTGACCTCCGCGGCCGACTTGGCGATACGGACGCCGCCCTTGTCGCCGGCCGAGGCTTCCTTGAACTTGCCCTTGCCGCGGCCGCCGGCGTGGATCTGGCTCTTCACCACCCAGACCGGACCCGGGAGGGCCTTGGCGGCGGCTTCCGCGTCCGCGGGCTTCAGGACGGGGACGCCCTTTGAGATCGCGACGCCGAACTCGTTCAGCAGCGCTTTGGCCTGATATTCATGGATATTCATATGGTCGCTCCCTGAACCCGCGGGCGGTGACCTCTAGGGCCCACCTCAGTCTTGTGGCTGGCATACCATATACCACAGGAACTGCAACCCGGATTCTTTGACATCGAGATCTCTGGACTGCCGAACCGGGCGCCCACCAAGCCTTCAACAAGAGTTGCAGCCGGGCCCCGGAAGTGAAACCGCCGAAGACCGGATTTCGGTCTTCGGCGGGGATTTTTGCGCTTAGCGGCCGAGAAGATCGGGTGCGATCTTCTTGCAGGCATCGACCAGGCCCTGTACGGCGCCGACCGACTTGTCGAAAGCCTCGCGGTCCTTGCCGGTGAGCTCGATCTCGACGACGCGCTCGACACCCTTGGCGCCGATCACGACGGGCACACCGACATACATGTCCTTCACGCCGTATTCACCGTTGAGGTAGGCGGCGCTGGCCAGCACGCGCTTCTTGTCCCGCAGATAGCTCTCGGCCATCGCGATCGCAGAAGCAGCAGGCGCGTAGAAGGCCGAGCCGGTCTTGAGCAGATTGACGATCTCGGCGCCGCCGTTGCGGGTGCGGTCGACGATCTCGTCGAGGCGCGCCTGCGAGGTCCAGCCCATCTTGACGAGGTCGGGCAGCGGAATGCCGGCGACGGTGGAGTACTTCACCAGCGGCACCATGGTGTCGCCGTGACCGCCGAGCACGAAGGCGGTGACGTCCTCGACCGAGACGTTGAACTCGTCGGCCAGGAAGTAGCGGAAGCGCGAGGAATCCAGCACGCCGGCCATGCCGACGACCTTCTTGTGCGGCAGGCCCGAAGCCTTCTGCAGCGCCCACACCATCGCGTCGAGCGGGTTGGTGATGCAGATGACGAAGGCGTCGGGGGCGTATTTCTTGATGCCGGCGCCGACCTGCTCCATGACCTTGAGGTTGATGGAGAGGAGATCGTCGCGGCTCATGCCGGGCTTGCGCGGCACGCCGGCGGTGACGATGCAGACCTTTGCGTTGTCGAGGGCTTCGTACGAATTGGCGCCGGTGTAGTGCGCGTCAAAACCGTCGACCGGCGACGACTGCGCAATGTCGAGCGCCTTGCCCTGCGGCACGCCCTCGGCGATGTCGAACATCACCACGTCGCCCAGTTCTTTCAGGCCGATGAGATGAGCCAGCGTTCCGCCGATCTGACCTGAGCCAATCAAAGCAATCTTGTCGCGCGCCATGTGAACCTGTCCTTTAGACACGTAAGGAGGGGAAAACTGAGACGGGTGGTTATCCCTTTCGCTCCCCCCGTTCAAGTCGGTGGATGCCCAATTGTCGGGCTTGGCGAATATTGAAGCGCATCCCTGTCATTCCGGGGCGCGACGAAAGTCGCGTGCTACGATGCGCAATTGCGCATCTGAGAATCCATAACCACCAGCGGGAGTATGGATTCCGGGCTCGTCGCTTCGCGACGCCCCGGAATGACAGCGCTGGCAAATAGGACTTAAGTCTCCACCAGGCCCTTGGTGGAGCCGCTGGCGGTGGAATCCTTGCGGCCGTGAGGCAGCGCCAGATAGGATTCCGAGCTCATCTCGATCAGGCGCGACGCCGTCCGCTTGAACTCCATGGCCTCGTTGCCCTCGTGGGCGAGGTAGAGCGAGATCGGATTGGCATCGGCCGAGGCCATCAGCTTCACGGCATTGTCATAGAGCGTATCGATCAGCGTGATGAAACGCTTGGCGGCGTTGCGCTGGGAAAAATCCATCACTGGAATATGGTCGACCAGGATGGTGTGATAGTCGTGCGCGAGCCGGAGGTAGTCGGACGCGCCGAGCGGTTTCTCGCAGAGATCCGCAAATCCGAACCGCGCCACGCCATGGGCCGAGCACGGCACGTGCAGGATGCGGCCCTTGAACGAAATATCGCGCGACTTGCATTTGGCGCCGCCGGTCATTTTCAACCAGGCGCGGTCGAGGGCCGCGCCGGCGTCGCCGTCGGCCGGCGTCAGCCACATCGGCACGCCCTGAAGCTTTTCCAGGCGGAAATCCGTGCGCGCGTCGAGCCGCAGCACGTCCATGTGGTCGGTGATCTGCTTGATGAAGGGCAGGAACAGCGAACGGTTCAGGCCGCCCTTGTAGAGATCGTCGGGCGCGACGTTGGAGGTCGCGACCACCACGGTGCCGAGCTCGAACAGCTTTGCGAACAGGCGGCCGAGGATCATCGCGTCCGCGATGTCGGTGACGTGGAATTCGTCGAAGCAAAGCAGCCAGCTTTCCTCGAAGATCGCGTTCGCGGTCAGCGTGATGACGTCGCCATCGGCGATCTCGCCGCGCGAGATGCCCTGGCGATAATCGTAGATGCGCTCATGCGCTTCCGCCATGAACTCGTGGAAATGCGCGCGGCGCTTGTGCTCGACAGTGCTGTGCTGGAAGAACAGATCCATCAGCATGGTCTTGCCGCGGCCGACTTCGCCATGGACGTAGAGCCCGCGCGGCGCCTCGTCCTTGTCGCCGCTGAACAGACGACTGAGCAGGCCCTGCTTGCGCTGCGGCTTGTAATTCGCGAGCCGCTGGTCGAGCGCCGCATAGGCTTCGGCGATGTCGGCCTGCGCAGCATCGGGCTCGATCGCGCCGGACGCGATCTGGGCCTGGTATGCCTCGCGGAATGAGGAACTGGGGGTGGAGAGCATGGCTCTTTACCGCCAGAGATGCGCGGAAATTGCAAGCCGTGAATTGGTGGGCGGGGTATGCGTTCCGCGTCCCGGACGCGCTACGGGAAGCAGTGACGCTGCGCAGAGCGGGGACCCACTATTTCGTACATCCATCGTGGAGCGATGGGCCCCGGCTCAGCAGCGCACCCCATAGCGTGTCGAAGACGCGCGTAAACGCGCTGATGGCGCTGCGCCGCGTCCGGGGCACGAGAGCTAGCTCACTCACACAGCTCGTAGGCGTCCTCGACCACATAGGGGCCGCCGCCGGTCGATGCGCGGGACGAGAACAAGACAAAACGTTCGGCCAGGAACGCCTTGCTCGGGAAGTAACCGCGCAGCGAGAGATAGTCGGCGACGTCGCGGTCGGACGCGTCGTGCAGCCGGGCCAGCGTGACATGCGGGGTGAACTTGCGGCCTTCAGGATCGAGGCCGATCCGCTGCATCATGCGTTCGAGCTCGGCCTGCAATTCCATCAGCGGCTTGCTCGGCGCGATGGTCGCGACCACCGCGCGCGGCTTGCGGCCACCGAAACTCGTGAGCCCCTGCACCTTCACCTCGAAGGGCTTGCGATCAACGCGAAACAGCATCGATGCGATCTCGTTGGCGGACATGCCGTCAATATCGCCGATGAAGCGCAGGGTAACATGATAATTTTCGGGATCGACCCAGCGGGCGCCTGGAAGGCCGCCCCGTAAATTGGAAAGCGTCTGGCCGATCTCGGCCGGAATTTCCAGACCTGTGAACAAACGCGGCATCGTTTCGCACTCCCGATGCTTGGGCATGATCCCTGGGAAGGATCATATCCAAATTGTAGAGCCGGCGACGAATCACCGGTACCCTGATTCCTATCGCAGTTGTGTGACTCTGCGAAGCATCGCGCGCCTCACCCCGGTAAAACCCTGGGAATTACGGTTAGCGCTGCCCGCTTTTCAGCGGCGCTGCTCGCTTATGTTGCGCAAAAATGCCTCCACGCTGGGCATGATGTTGTTAACGATGATGTCGACGCCGGCCGCGGTCGGATGAATGCCGTCGGCCTGGTTGAGCTTGGCGTCGGCCGCGACGCCGTCGAGGAAGAACGGATAGAGCGGCACGTCGAATTTTTTCGCCAGATCCGGATAAATCGAATTGAAGCGCGCGGCGTATTCCGCGCCGTAATTCGGCGGCGCCAACATGCCGCACAGCATCACCGCGATCTTGCGTGCCTTCAATCGCTGGACAATGTCGGTCAACGCGGTACGCGTCAAATCGGGGTCGATGCCGCGCAGCGCGTCGTTGGCGCCGAGCTCGACGATCACGCCGTCGGTTCCGTCCGGGACCGACCAGTCGAGCCGGTCACGGCCGCCGGACGAGGTGTCGCCGGACACCCCGGCATTGGTCATGTCGACCGCTATGCCTTTGGCTTGCAAGGCTTTTTGAAGTTTTGTGGGGAATGCGTCCTGGGCCGGGAGGCCGAGGCCGGCGCTCAGGGAATCGCCGAGAACGACCAGCTTGACCGGTTTTGCCGCTTCGGCCCATGCCGGATCAACCGCCGTCATCAAAGCGATCATCAACACGGCTATGTGCATGAAGAATCCGTAACGCCTCTCGACCGCGTATGCGGAGTTGCCATATGACCGGACCATGGACAGTCGCATCGAAACCTCTTCGCTCGCCGGCACCGCGCCGGACACCATCGCCATCTCCAACGTCAATCTTTCATTGGGTACGGGCGCGGCACGCGTTCACATCCTCAAGGATATCAGCCTGCGGGTCGCCTCGGGCGAGACGATCGGCCTGATCGGCCCGTCAGGCTCGGGCAAATCCACGCTGCTGATGGTGATGGCGGGGCTGGAGCGTCCTGATAGCGGAGAGGTGGTGGTGTCAGGCACGCCTTTCAATGCCCTCGACGAGGACGCGCTGGCCCGCTTCCGCGGCCGCCAGGTCGGCATCGTCTTCCAGTCCTTCCATCTGATCCCGACCATGACGGCGCTCGAGAACGTCGCCGTGCCGCTCGAACTCGCCGGCAACCCTGACGCTGCAAGACGCGCGGCGCAGGAGCTGCAATCGGTCGGGCTCGGCGATCGCCTGCATCACTATCCGACGCAGCTGTCCGGCGGCGAGCAGCAGCGCGTCGCGCTCGCCCGCGCGCTGGCGCCCGATCCCGCCATCCTCGTCGCGGACGAGCCGACCGGCAATCTCGACGAGGCGACCGGAAAGCAGATCGTCGATCTTCTGTTCAACAAACATGCCGAGCGCGGCATGACCTTGGTGCTGGTCACGCACGATTCCTCGCTCGCACAGCGCTGCGATCGCGTGATCCGCCTGCGCTCCGGCCGCATCGACACCCAGTCTGCGCCGGCATGAGCATCGCGGCCGAACCGTTCGCGAAACCCAACGGCGTCGCGCTGTCGCTGCGCTACGCGCTGCGCGAATTGCGCGGAGGCCTGCGCGGCTTCTATGTCTTCATCGCCTGCATCGCGCTCGGCGTGATGGCCATCGCCGGCGTCGGCTCGGTCTCGGCGAGCCTGAGCGACGGTCTCGCGCGCGAGGGCCGTACGTTGCTCGGCGGCGACGTCTCCTTCGTGCTGTTCCAGCGCGAGGCGAAGCCCGAGGAAGTCTCCTTCCTGCGCTCGCGCGGCACGGTCTCGACAGCCGCGACCTTGCGCGGCATGGCGCGCTCCGCCGACGGCCAGCTCGCGCTGGTCGAGATGAAGGCGGTCGACGACACCTATCCGATGCTGGGTCAGCTGACGCTGGCGCCGCCGCTGCCGACGTCCGACCTGCTCGCGGAGCGCGACGGCGCGTTCGGTGCCGCCGCCGATCCGACGCTGCTGGCGCGGCTGTCGCTGAAGACCGGCGACCGCGTCACCATCGGAAGCGCGACGTTCCAGATCCGCAGCACCGTCGAAGCCGAGCCCGACAAGCTCGCCGGCGGCATCGGTTTCGGGCCGCGCTTCCTGATCAGCGAGGCGGGCCTGCGCGCCACCGGCCTGATCCAGCCCGGCAGCCTGGTGCGCTGGGTGTACCGGGTGAAGCTGCCTGACACCGCCAACAGCGAGCGCGCCACCGACGCCTTCATCGCGGACGCGCGCAACGCCGCGCCGCAGGCCGGCTGGGAGATCCGCAGCCGCTCCAATGCCTCGCCGCAGCTCGAGCGCAACATCAACCGCTTCACGCAATTCTTGACGCTGGTCGGACTCGCCGCGCTCCTGGTCGGCGGCGTCGGCGTCGCCAATGCCGTCAAGAGCCATATCGACCGCCGGCTCGAGGTCATCGCGGCCTTCAAGGCGGTCGGCGCCACCGGCCGCGACGTGTTCGGTATCTATCTGGCGCAGGTCCTCCTGCTGGCGGGAATTGGCTCGGTGATCGGCCTTGCGCTCGGCGCCGCCATGCCGTTCGCCATCGTCGGCCTGTTCGGAAAACTGCTGCCGCTGCCGGTGGTGCCGGCCGTACATGCCGACGAGCTCGCGCTGTCCTTCGTCTACGGCCTGCTCACGGCGCTCGCCTTCGGCCTGTGGCCGCTCGGGCGGGTGCACGACGTGCCTGTCGCCGCGCTGTTCCGCGACACCATCAGTTCCGAATGGCACCGGCCGCGCTGGAGCTATGTCGTGTTCATGGCCGTCGTGATCGCGCTGCTGATCGCGGTCGTGATCGGATTGTCCTTCGACAAGCGCATCGCCGCGGTGTTCGTGGCCTCCTCCGTCGTCGTGTTCGCCCTGCTCCGCGGCATCGCCGCCCTGCTGATGACAATCGCGCGCCGGCTGCCGCGCACGCGCCTGCCGATGCTGCGGCTGGCGATCGCCAACATCCACCGGCCCGGCGCGCTGACGCCCTCCGTCGTGCTGTCGCTCGGGCTCGGGCTCGCCGTGCTCGTCACCATCACCCAGATCGACGGCAATCTGCGCCGGCAGTTCCTTGCGGCCCTCCCCGAGCACGCGCCGTCGTTCTTCTTCATCGACATCCCGAGCACGCAGGCCGAGCAGTTCGACGGCTATCTGCGCCGGATCGCGCCGGGCGCAAAGGTCGAGGACGTGCCGATGCTGCGCGGCCGTATCGTTGCCGCGCGTGGGGTGCGTGCCGAGGACCTCAAGCCCACCACCGATTCCGAATGGGTGCTGCAAAGCGACCGCGGCCTGACCTATACCGCCGAATTGCCGAAGGGTTCCAAGGTGGTCGAGGGCGAATGGTGGAGCGCCGACTATTCCGGCCCGCTGCTGGTCTCGATGGAGAAGAAGATCGCCGACGGGCTCGGCCTCAAGCTCGGCGACGAGATCGTGGTCAACGTGCTCGGCCGCGACATCCCGGCCAAAATCGGCAATCTGCGCACCATCGACTGGCAGGGCATGGGCATCAATTTCGTGCTGGTGTTCTCGCCCAACGCCTTCAAGGGCGCGCCGCACACCCATATCGCGACGCTCACCGAGGCCGGCGGCACTGCGGCCGGCGACGGCAAGATCATCAGGCAAGTCGCCGACACCTATCCGATGGTGACGAGCGTGCGCGTGCGCGAGGTGATGGAGACGGTCGGCTCGGTCGTGACCAATCTGGCGCTCGCGATCCGCGGCGCCAGCGCGGTGACCTTGATCTCGGCGATCCTGGTGCTGGGCGGCGCGCTCGCCGCCGGCCACCGCCACCGGGTCTACGACGCGGTGATCCTCAAGACCCTCGGCGCGACCCGGCTGCGGCTGCTCGGCGCCTATGCCCTCGAATACCTGCTGATCGGACTTGCCACCGCGGTGTTCGGCGTGATCGCCGGCAGCATCGCGGCCTGGATGATCGTGACGCGGCTGATGACGCTGAGTTTCGTCTGGCAGGCCGGCAGCGCGGCCGGCGTGGTCGCGGCGGCCCTGGTCGTCACGGTCGGACTTGGGCTCGCCGGGACGCTGCTGGCATTGAACAAAAAGCCCGCCACGGTGTTGCGGAATTTGTGACAAATGGTAGCGGGCGAGCCCGCGATGTCGGAATCGCACGATTCCAGCGATTAACCACGTCTGCTCGCCAGGATTGCGGGCGAGGGCGACATTCAGCCGCGCGTGGACGGTTGCAGCGAATGTGTTAGTTTCCCACATATCCAATGGGTTCGGACCCCCGATTATGAGCCAGAATTTAGTCGGCACAGATCGGTATCCGAGATAGAATTTGACGAACCGGCGGCATGGCGACCCTCATGCCGGACCGGGCTAACCAACGGGAATTCGACCATGTCGGACCTAGACCGTAACTACGCTTCTCCTTTCGGCAGGGCCGCCGGGCGTGTTGACGCCGCGACGGTCGATGCCGGCCTGCGCGCCTATATGCTGCGCATCTACAATTACATGAGCATCGGCCTCGCCATCACCGGCCTGGCCGCGCTCGGCGTCTATATGGCCGCCGTGACCGACGTTCCGACCCCGGAGGCCGTCCGCGTCGGCAAGCTGTTCCTGACGCCGTTCGGCTACGCGATGTTCGTCAGCCCCCTGAAGTGGCTGTTCATGCTCGCGCCACTCGCGATGGTGTTCGTGATCTCGGCGGGCATCAACCGTCTCGCCCCCTCGACCGCGCAGATCCTGTTCTGGGTGTTCGCGGCACTGATGGGCATCTCGCTGTCCTCGATCTTCCTGGTGTTCACGCACACCTCGATCGTGCGGGTGTTCTTCATCACCGCGGCCACGTTTGGCGCACTGAGCCTCTACGGCTACACCACCAAGCGTGATCTGACCGGGATGGGCTCGTTCCTGTTCATGGGCCTGATCGGCATCATCATCGCGAGCCTGGTCAACCTGTTCCTGGCGAGCACGATGCTGCAGTTCATCGTCTCGGTGGTGGGCGTGCTGGTGTTCGCGGGCCTCACCGCCTGGGATACCCAGCGGCTGAAGAACGACTACATCTACGGCTACGCCTCGGCCGGCGGTGACATCGCAGAGCGTGCGGCCATCACCGGCGCGCTGTCGCTGTACCTGAACTTCATCAACCTGTTCACGCTGCTCCTGCAGCTCCTCGGCCAGCGCGACTAAGCGCTTCGACGAGGGAACGGATACGAACCCCGGCCGAGAGGCCGGGGTTTTTGTTTGGGCCGGGATGCGCGACGCCCCCCGCTGGCATCGCCCGCCTTGTGCGCAATTGCGCACTGGGGCGGGCGATCCAGTACGCCGCAGCGGCTCGGTTCTAGCCGCGCTGTCTCGGAGTACTGGATGCCCCGCCTGCGCGGGGCATGACAGCGGAGAAGATTGGAGGGCTGCTGCGCTGGCAATGACGGAGCATGGGGAAGCGGGGTTGCCCCTTCCAGTGACCGCAGGAAGGCTCTAATCTCGCCGCCATGTCCGCACCTGAGATCAGGCCCGCCATTGAGGCCGACCTTCCCGCCATCACCGCCATCTACAAGCAGGCCGTCCGCGAGGGCACCGCGACATTCGAGCTGGCGCCGCCGGATCTCGCCGAGATGACGCGCCGCTACCGCGCGCTGATCGACGGCGGCTATCCCTATTTCGTCGCCATCCTCGATCGTAGCGTCGCCGGCTATGCCTATGCCGGCGCCTACCGGCCGCGGCCGGCCTACCGCTTCACGGTCGAGAACTCGATCTATCTCGATCCCTCGTTCCACCGCCGCGGCATCGGCTCGTTGCTGCTGGAGCGGCTGATCACCGAATGCGAGGCGCGCGGCTTCCGCCAGATGATCGCGGTGATCGGCGATTCCGCCAATGCCGGCTCGATCGGCGTGCACACGCGCGGCGGCTTCAAGATGATCGGCACGCATCCCAATGTTGGCCTGAAATTCGGCCGCTGGCTCGACACGGTGATGATGCAACGCGACCTCGGCGAGGGCGCGAGCACGGTGCCGAAATAACCTCGGTCTCGTAGGGTGGGCAAAGCGACTTGTCCGCCGTAGCTCGGAGAGCGTAAGGCGGAAGCGTGCCCAGATGCCCGGCGATTGAGGAAAGATGGTGGGCAGGGCGCGGTGCGCCTTTGCCCACACTACGGCACCGTCCGTAAGGCTAAACCACCGCCAGCTTGCGATCGATCACCAGCAGCACGCGCTCGAGCTCGTGGCCGCGGCGCAGGATCAGGCCGGTCGCCGAGATCACACTGTACATGCCCTGCTTGCGCGCCAGCCGCGGGTCCTTCTCGATGCGATAGATCGGCACTTCCGAGGCGCGGCGGAAGACCGAGAACACCGCGCGGTCCTTCAGGAAGTCGATGGCATAGTCGCGCCACTCGCCGTCGGCGACCATGCGGCCGTAGAGGTTGAGGATGCGGTTCAGTTCCAGCCGGTTGAATGTCACCCGGTTGGGTTGGGCATTCGCAGCGGTGGGGCGCGCCACTGCGCGCTGCTCGCTCGGATCGGCATCCTCCGGCGTCAGACTCATCGAGCGCCTCCTCATCTCGCGGCATGATCGCATCCGCGAAGGACCGTCCCCGGAACCGCGGATCATGACAATTGCATGATCGCGCCAACCGTTCCCCGCCGCAAGGGGCTCTTCACTCAACTGATTGAATCAGGTGCGAATCGGAGCACACGCAGGAGTGGAATTCTGTCGCGGCAAACCGTCACGGGATCGTTAGAAGGAATCTTGATATCGCCGCTTTTCCGCCAAGCGCCTGCCGCCCTGCATTGCGAAAAGACCTGTGTGCGTTGACCCGGTCCTTTCGGTTCCGGATTCCTCAGCCCCCAGCCCCCCGGGGCCGTCAGGATCGGGTCTGTACGCGCGACAAGGAGGGCCAACGCAAGTTGGTCCTTTTTGGTTTGTGGCGAGATGTTTCCGGCACGACCAACTTCCCTCTGATTGACGCGAAGACAACTCTCTCCCCTCATCCTGAGGAGCCGCGAGGCGGCGTCTTGAAGGATGGAAGGCCGCGCCGCATCAGCCGCGCCTGCATGGTTCTCGCGGCGATGCGTAGCATCGTCCGCCTCGCGCGCAAGGGCGCGCTCCTCACCATGAGGAGTTAGAGCGAGTACGACACTAGCGAGAGAAATCGGATCTAGTGCAGCGACGTGTATGCTGCGCCGAGCATCGCACCCGGCTTCTCACGGCTGCCGTCCTGGACATAGACCACAGCGCCGTCGACGCCGTCGCGCGTGAGATTTTCCAACGGCACCGTCCAGCTTTCCGGACGCCCGTTCCAGTCGCCGACCTTGAGCAGGTTGCGCACGACGTTGTGATAGGTGATCTGCTGTCCCCGATTTTCGCCGCGGCTGATTGCGATCGGCACCGATTTCGTGATCGAGCAGATCCAGACCTCACCGTGCGAGACCGCCGACTCCTTGCTCGCCGCCACCGACACGTTGATCTGCTTGCCTGCAAGCGACATCGTCACCGGCACGCTCATTACGCCTGTGCCGTTGTCGGTCTTGCCGATCGCGCTCTCGATGCCGGCGCGATCGCTGCCGATGACATGCGTCGAACCGTTGACCACGACTTGCGGCGTATAGACCTCGCGGTCGCCGCGCATGCGCGAATAGGCGCGCTGCCGCGCCGAGAAGCGCGAATCCGCAAGCGTGTCCTTCCAGCCGAGATAATCCCAATAGTCGATCGGCATGCTCAGCGCGATGATCGACGGGTCGTTGGAGAGATCGCCGATGACCTGGTCGGCGGGCGGGCAGGAGGAGCAGCCCTGCGATGTGAAGAGCTCGACTACGGCGCGAGGATCAGCCTCGGCGGGACGGATGACGGCGACGATGGCGCAGATACCAAGTGCTCCCGACCAGAGTGCACCGGACCAGCGCGAAACCAGATTAGAAGCCATCATTGCAGTCATTTTGAACGTCACACCTCGCACGCGTGGGGGAAGATCCTATCGCCTGATGGTCACCGTAGTCTTACGGGCATCGTACATTCAACCGTCCAGGGCGAGGTTTTCCGCCGGGCGGGACCATCGGACGCGTGTTCTAACGCACGAAGGCGGCCTTGTGATAGGCCGCCCTCGTTTAACCTTCTACTCACGTCGCGGTGAGCCACCGTTCACAAATTCGCGCTTAGGCCGCGAGCTTGCGCAGCACGTAGTGCAGAATGCCGCCGTTCCGGTAGTAATCGAGCTCGTCCAGCGTATCGATGCGGCAAAGCAGCGAAACCCGCTGCAACGAACCGTCGCCGGAGACGATCTCCGCGGTCAGCTTCTGACGCGGCTTCAGGTCGCCGACCAGGCCGCGCAGCGTGACCTTCTCGTCGCCCTTCAGGCCGAGCGACGACCAGGAGGTGCCCTCTTCGAAGGTCAGCGGCAGCACGCCCATGCCGACCAGGTTGGAGCGGTGGATGCGCTCGAAGCTCTGGCAGATCACGGCGCGGACGCCGAGCAAGCGTGTGCCCTTCGCAGCCCAGTCGCGCGAGGAACCGTTGCCGTATTCGGCACCGGCGAACACCACCAGCGGCACCTGCTCCTGCTGGTACTTCATCGCGGCGTCGTAGATCGACATCTGCTCGCCGTCGGGCCAGTGCTTGGTGAGACCGCCTTCCGGGATATTTCCGTCAGCGCCCTTCAGCATGAAGTTCTTGATGCGGATGTTGGCGAAGGTGCCGCGCATCATCACTTCATGGTTGCCGCGACGCGTGCCGTACTGGTTGAAGTCGGCCGGACGCACCTGGTGTTCGCTGAGATATTTGCCGGCGGGCGAGGTGAGCTTGATCGAACCGGCCGGCGAGATGTGGTCGGTGGTGATCTTGTCGCCGAACATGGCGAGGATGCGCGCCTCGATGATGTCGGTGACCGGCTCCGGCTCCTTCTTCATGCCGTCGAAATAGGGCGGGTTCTGCACATAGGTCGAGCTCATGTTCCAGCGATAGGTCTCGCTCTCGACCGTCTTGATCTTGCGCCAGTTGGTGTCGCCCTTGAACACGTCGGCATACTTCTTCTTGAAGATCGACGCGGTCACGAACTTCTTCATGAAGGCGTTGATCTCCTTCGTCGTCGGCCAGATGTCCTTGAGGTACACCGGCTTGCCGTCCTTGCCTTCACCGAGCGGCTCGACGGCGAGGTTCTTGGTGACGCTGCCCGCGAGCGCGTGGGCGACGACCAGCGGCGGCGAAGCCAGATAGTTCGCCTGCACGTCCGGCGAGACGCGGCCTTCGAAGTTGCGGTTGCCGGAGAGCACGGCGGCCGCGACGATGCCGTTGTCGTTGATCGACTTCGAGATCTCCTCGGGCAGCGGACCGGAATTGCCGATGCAGGTGGTGCAGCCGAAGCCGACCAGGTTGAAGCCGACCTTGTCGAGATCAGCCTGCAGACCGGAATCGGCGAGATAGGCCGCGACCACCTGGCTGCCCGGCGCGAGCGATGTCTTCACCCACGGTTTTGCCTTGAGGCCCTTGGCGGCAGCGTTGCGCGCAAGCAGGCCGGCGCCGATCAAGACGCTCGGATTCGAGGTGTTGGTGCAGGAGGTGATGGCGGCGATCACGACGTCGCCATGACCGATCTCGAAGTTCTTGCCGTCGACGGCAAAGCGCTTCCCGGGCTCGTCGGTCTTCTTGTACTCGGTGCCGAGCGCGAGCGAAAAGCCTTCGGCGACCGACGGCAGCGCGATGCGGCCTTCGGGACGCTTCGGACCGGCCATCGAGGGAACGACGTCGCCGAGGTCGAGGGTCAGCGTTTCCGTGAACACCGGATCGGCCGACTTGGCGGTGCGGAACAGGCCCTGCGCCTTGGCATAGGCCTGCACCAGCGCGACGCGCGCCGGAGCGCGGCCGGAGGTCTTGAGGTAATCGAGCGCAGCAGCGTCGACCGGGAAGAAGCCGCAGGTCGCGCCATATTCCGGCGCCATGTTGGCGATGGTCGCCTTGTCGGCGACGGACAGGTGATCAAGGCCGGGACCGAAGAACTCGACGAACTTGCCGACCACGCCGAGCTTGCGCAGCATCTGCGTCACGGTCAGCACGAGGTCGGTCGCGGTGACGCCTTCCTTCATCGAGCCCTTCAGCTTGAAGCCGACGACGGTGGGCAGCAGCATCGACAGCGGCTGGCCGAGCATGCAGGCTTCCGCCTCGATGCCGCCGACGCCCCAGCCGAGCACGGCGAGACCGTTGACCATGGTGGTGTGGGAGTCGGTGCCGACGAGCGAGTCGGGATAGGCGACCTCGAAGGTGCCGGTCTTCTTGCCGACCGTCATCTTCTCCTTCTTGGTCCAGACCGTCTGGGAGAGATATTCGAGATTGACCTGATGGCAGATGCCGGTGCCGGGCGGCACGACCGAGAAGTTCGAGAACGCCTTCTGGCCCCACTTCAGGAACTCGTAGCGCTCCTGGTTCTGCTTGTATTCCTCGGTGACGTTCTTGCCGAAGGCCTTGTTGTCGCCGAAGAAATTCACGATCACGGAGTGGTCGATGACGAGGTCGACCGGCACCAGCGGATTGATCTTCTCGGCATCGCCGCCGAGCTTCTGCATCGCGTTGCGCATCGCGGCGAGGTCGACCACGGCCGGCACGCCGGTGAAATCCTGCATCAGCACGCGGGCCGGGCGGAATGCGATCTCATGCTCCAGCGACTTCTTGCGCAGCCACTTCGACACCGCCACGATGTCTTCCTTCTTGACCGTGCGGCCGTCCTCGTTGCGCAGGAGGTTCTCGAGCAGAACCTTCATCGAATAGGGGAGTTTCGAAATTCCCTTCAGACCATTCTTCTCGGCCGTGGGCAGGCTGTAATAGACATAGGTCTTGGCGCCGACCTTGAGGGTCTTTTTGCATTTGAAGCTGTCGAGCGAGGTCATGTAGGAAATCCCAATTGTTAGTTATACCCGGCAAGGGGTATTTTAACACCGTCAGCGAGTCCGGCTGGGTCGCTTGCAGGGGCAGGTTAAGTTGCTGCATCAAGTAGTTCCGGGCTTATAGAAGCTTTCTAACCGCGCCGCCACAGCCACAAACGTGCCGCAGCAATCCGCGAGCCAAAAATTCCCATGCGCTACCCCAAGATTTCCTGAGGCCAGGCTTTGAGCGGATTGAACCAAGGCAAGATGCAGCTGTCCGGACGCGGGGTCGTCTGCGTGCGCGGCGGCCGCGAGGTGTTCTCCGGGCTCGATTTCGAGGCGGTCTCGGGCGAGGCCGTGGCGGTCGTGGGCCGCAACGGCTCGGGCAAGACCTCGCTGCTGCGGCTGATCGCGGGCCTGCTGATTCCGGCCGGCGGGACAATCGCGCTCGCCGGCGGCGACGCCGAGCTGACGCTGCCGGAGCAGTGCCACTATCTCGGCCATCGCGACGCCCTGAAGCCGGCGCTGAGCGTGGCGGAAAACCTGTCATTCTGGGCTGATTTTCTGGGCGGCGAGCGCAGTGATGCGGCCAAGAGCCTCGCCATCGTCGGGCTCGATCACGCCACCCATTTGCCGGCCGCCTTCCTGTCCGCCGGCCAGCGCCGCCGCCTCTCGCTGGCCCGGCTGCTGACGGTGCGCCGCCCGGTCTGGCTGCTGGACGAGCCGACCACGGCGCTGGACGTGGCCGGCCAGGGCATGTTCGAGGGCCTGATGCGGGAGCATCTGGCCCGGGGCGGCTTGATCATGGCTGCGACCCATGCGCCGCTCGGCATCGATTCGCGGGAGCTGAGGATTGGGGGAATGGCATGATTCCGACGGACCCTCAGCTTTCTAAGCGGCTGGGCTCCGCCCTCTCCGTTCCCTCCCCCCTCTTGTCCGCCCTCATCCGCCGGGATATCCGGATCGCGCTCCGCGTCGGCGGCGGGGCGCTGATCGGCGTGCTGTTCTTCCTGACCGTCGTCGTCCTGATGCCGTTCGCGGTGGGGCCGGATCTGGCGCTGCTGTCGCGGCTGGGGCCGGCGATCCTGTGGCTCGGCGCGCTGCTGGCGAGCCTGCTCACCCTGGACCGGCTGTTCATGGCCGACCACGAGGACGGCTCGCTCGACCTGATCACGATGAGCCGGACGCCGCTGGAACTCGCCTGCGCCGCCAAGGCGCTGGCGCATTGGCTGGCCGCGGGCCTGCCACTGATTGTCGCAACCCCGGTGCTCGGCCTGCTGCTCAACCTCGACATGGTCGCGACCGGGGCGGTGGCGCTGACGCTCCTGGCCGGTACGCCGGCGCTGACCTTCACCGGCATGATCGGCGCGGCACTGGCGGTGACGCTGCACCGGGGCGGACTGTTGATGGCCGTGCTGGTGCTGCCGCTGTCGATCCCGGTGCTGATTTTCGGCGTCGCGGCCTCGCAGGCCGTGATCGTCGGGCCCATGACGTTCGGCGCACCGTTCTCGATCCTGTGCGCGCTGTCGCTGGTCAGCCTCGTCATCGGGCCTTTCGCGGCAGCGGCGAGCCTGCGCCATGGTCTCGATTGAGATGGACTGGATTGCCCTTGACCCCGATCAACTTTCGCTGCGCGCTTTTATGCTGATTGCGTGAGTGCTGACCTGTGATTATCAGAATACCATGACGCTGATCGATCTCGCCAATCCGACACGGTTCCTCGCGCTGACGGCGCGGGTGTTGCCGTGGCTTGTGGCCGCGACCGTCATCCTGCTCAGCATCGGCCTCTACCAGTCTGCCCTCGCGCCCGACGACTACCAGCAGGGCGCGACGGTGAAGATCATGTTCATCCACGTGCCCAACGCCTGGCTGTCGATGTTCGTCTGGGGCGTGATGAGCATCGCCTCATTGGGCACGCTGGTGTGGCGACATCCGCTCGCCGACGTCGCCGCCAAGGCCGCCGCGCCGATCGGCGCCGCCTTCACCTTCCTCGCGCTGCTCACGGGATCGCTGTGGGGTCGGCCGATGTGGGGCACCTATTGGGAATGGGACGCGCGGCTGACCTCGGTGCTGATTCTCTTCCTGATGTATCTCGGCCTGATGGCGCTGTGGCGCGCGGTCGAGGATCCCTCGCGCGCGGCGCGCGCCGCCGCCGTGCTGACGCTGGTCGGCGCGATCAACCTGCCCATCATCAAATTCTCGGTCGATTGGTGGAACACGCTGCACCAGCCGGCGTCGGTGATGCGCATGGGCGGCTCGACGCTCGACAAATCGTTCCTGATCCCGCTGCTGCTGATGGCCATCGCGTTCACGCTGCTGTTCGTCACGTTGCACCTGGCGGCGATGCGCAACGAGATCTTGCGCCGCCGCGTCCGCTCCTTGCAGATGATGCAGGCGAGCCAGAAGGCCGCATGACGATGTCGCTTGGTCCCTACGCGTCGTTCATCGTGACGTCCTATGCCGCGGCCGCGCTCGTCGTCGTGATCCTGATCGGCTGGATCGTGCTCGACTATCGCAGCCAGACCGAGCGCCTGCGCGAGCTCGACCGCAGCGGCGTCACCCGCCGCTCCGGACGCAGCGCAACGGACACGCCATGAGAGATCAATCATGAGCGATCAACCGACGTCCGCTCCGCCGCCGCGCCGCACCTTCCTGATGGTGCTGCCGCTGATTGCCTTCATCGCCCTGGCGCTGCTGTTCTGGTTCCGGCTCGGCAGCGGCGATCCCTCGCGGATTCCGTCCGCGCTGATCGGCCGGCCGGCGCCGCAGACCGCGCTGCCGCCGCTCGAGGGATTGCAGGCCGACAATTCGCAGGTGCCAGGCCTCGATCCCGCCGCGTTCAAGGGCAAGGTCAGCCTCGTCAATGTCTGGGCGTCCTGGTGTGTGCCCTGCCATGACGAGGCGCCGCTCCTGACCGAGCTCGCCAAGGACAAACGCTTCCAGCTCGTCGGCATCAACTACAAGGACGCGGCCGACAACGCGCGCCGTTTCCTCGGCCGCTACGGCAACCCGTTCGGCCGCGTCGGCGTGGACGCCAACGGCCGCGCCTCGATCGAATGGGGCGTCTATGGCGTGCCGGAGACGTTCGTCGTCGGGCGCGAAGGCACCATCGTCTACAAGCTGGTGGGACCGATCACGCCGGACAATTTGCGGACGGTGCTGCTCCCGCAGATGGAGAAGGCGTTGAAGGCGGGGAGCTGAGCTCCGCTCTCGCGCGAGCGCAGGGGCCAGCACCACGCACCGCTGTCATGCCCCGGCTTGACCGGG
>NZ_JBVVPO010000037.1:29063-90059 GCF_055811795.1 Bradyrhizobium sp. MI1.7 | reverse complement strand
CAAAGCCGACCGACCGTCAGCCCACAACCGCCGCCGCCTGACCGGCCCCGGCCGTCACCAAAATTTGGCGATAGCTCAGCCTTCAACTTCCAGGCTCTTTCCTGGACAGCTTTGGTTGCCTTCATATAGACACGCTTTGTGCGATCCAGCCGAACCTCAAGCTCAGAATAGAGCCCGCACGATTCTTTATCCAAACCGAGAGAGTCGAGAATCGCGCGCTTTGCGGCCACGGTTTCCAAGACCAGGGCCATTTGACGCGCCGAATCATACTCAGCAGCGCTGAGTATCTCTTCGCCGAGGGGCGCTTGCGAATTGGCTGATCCCATCCCAAGGCCAACTGCGGCTCCATGGATCGATGGAGACACTGTCGGCGAAAACGTTAGTTTGCGCGCAGTGAGATCAACGACGACGGTCCCCTGTTTCTCATTGCAAAGGCGGTAGAACATTTCGCAGCCTTCAAAAACTGCATCTTCCCATTCCCAGAAGGCATTCTTCTCGACCTCGAGGCCATCAACGTACATCCGCAAGGTTTTCAGCAGCCTAAAGTTAATAAGGCTGCGAGCAGGAAAAAGTCGCGTTGCAGCGCCAATACCGCAGCGGCCAGCCGCCTTCGCCTGCTTGTCGCCCTCGGAATGAATAGCCTTGATAACAAGCTCCTCGACCACCTTGGCCCGGCCGCCGTCTTCGACCTCATCGACACGATCGTTCCCACTGTCGCGCTTGCGTCTCATGAGGCCTCGAACAACCGGCGACCATCCCAGGTGGGCAATCAGAGCAAGATGAATAACATCATGGAACCTGTATCCATCGTCATCGTAGAAATTGTCGGTTAGATCATCGCCAAGCGGCCTGCCATCGAAGTACATGCGGGATTTTTGGGGACCGACGCGAACGAACGCCACCTCAAACAAGCGTGGGAATTGTTCTTTTGTATCGCGCCCTTCATCATGTAGCGGCGTGTGCGCGCCTCGTTCTGAGCGAAAACGAACCTTTGCGCAGTTTGCTTCCACCACATCATCGAGGGACATGTGGTATAAACTCGCCATCGCCGACAAATGCCACGTGATTTCCCCAAGCACGATGTTCGACGGGCGGTCGGCTACATTCTTGTTCAGTGTGATCTCGATCTTGGGCAGTGTTACTCGCAAAAGCTCTGCACCGAGCTGCCAAAGCACGGCCAAGCAGACCTCGAGCAGAACGCGGCCATCAGTGCGCGCCGTCTGAAACGCGAGGTGCTGGTAGGCATCGAATGTATAGCCGCCCACGGGAGGGAAATGTTTTGCTGCCTCCAAAAATTCCGCTCGCTTTGCGGGGTCTAGAGAGGTCGCGATTTTCTGCGCACGCTCGTCTGCGCTGCCGATTTCAGTTCGTAGTGCTGCAATATCAGCGGCGAGGATGTCGAAATGGCTGTCGTTGGTAATCTGAGAGACCGAGTAGCAATACCAGAGCGCATCTCCGAGCTCCTCTTTGATTTCGTCATTCGGTCGGTCCCAGCGCGCCTCTTCGCCTCCTTCGGCGAGGATTTTCTTCTTTATGGCAGCGACGAGCGACCCGATTTCGCCGACCAGGCCGTACAATGCGATGGAGCGCATTTCCTCCTTTGGCTTGTGAGCGAACTGGGTCGTCGTGCGAACAAAATTGTCATAGTCCTTAACGTTCATCTCCGCTCCATCGTAAAATCTTGTTTGCCCTGCCGGGTAAAAACTCTCAGTCGGCCGGCTGATCTATGTAAGTACGCCTTGGTCAACTCTACTTGTTTGTGATGCCAAACGATAACCACTGCTTCTGCCAATTCGTTTAGCGGTTTTCTGGCACGCAGGCCCAAACTACGAAAGAGAACGGCTACATCAGACTCGCGACTGGTAGTCCCGCTACCCTGCCGCGTTCGAGCGGATGAAGAAGATGGGCATAACCGCTCCGAGCTTGCGCAGCAATTCGCCGATTGCCGGCGGATTGCAGAGTTTCGGCACATGCCGGCCATTTTGAGCAGATTTGCTGCATCGCATCTCTCGGATCTCGTTTCGTGCGGAGGATATTTCGGATGCGAAGGGCGGGAGCTCTGCGGGGGCGGCAGCACGCGAATCAGAGTAATGTCGCCGGCATCCTCACCGGCTATCCTCCTGCAACCGGCCTGATGGTTGGGCCCTCACCCGACCACGCGTGCGCCACGGGCGCATAGTCTCAACAGAGAATGGCACCGGCAGGAGCGTGAGCATAGCGACGCCGAAGGGGCACGCCGGTCCGAGTGCAGCGGCGAAACCAGGTCAATCGCGGCACCCGGGACAGAGGCAGCGACAGCAATCGCCGCAGGCGAGCCCCTTTTCCGAGTGCCCCCGGCGAGGAGCTCCGCATCCGTTTGCGAGAGAGACGCCGCACGGCCGAATGCCATCGTCGAGCGGTTGAGGCAAAAGGCGCTGTAGCGCCGTCGACTAGACGAGGCGCTGAAAGTCGTCATGCGCGACGCGGACAAGGAAACAAGATGCTGCATGGCTGGTTTTGCACAGGCCGGCCGAAGACGTCGAAAAGCACGTGCCCCGACGACTTGGAATCCCTGCTCTGTGTTAGCAGCCGGAACGAATCGAGGGCCGCAAGGATTCGTCGTTCGCGGAGGGCGATCTTGATGCTGATGAACAAGGAGCGGCGGACGACGATCCGCACCTTATGAGGGTGGGCGATAGCCGCAGGGGCGATCCGCGACTGTGAGTACCACGCACGGATGCGGGATCGCGCAGACCCGCACGTCCCAGCGGGCGTTCGAAATCGCCCGCTCAGGATCGGCCACAGGGCCTTTCGGCGCGGTCACTGAGGTCCTGAACTCAATTGGCAACACCTGCCCCGAATGCCTGCCCGAGGTCTAGGCAACGTTCCGAACAATCGACACCAGCAAAGATGACTAGCGCGCGAGACGCTTCTCCGCGCGCTTCCGGCTGTTGCCGACCTTCTTGACAGATTTCTTAACCGCTGACGCCGACCGTCCTGTGTTCTTGGACTCGTACCACTTCATACGTTGCCCGCCGGCCACACGGGCCCGGTCCTGCTTGCGCCCGCGCGCTGTCTTCTTCTTCGCTGCCGCCATCGGCTCCCCCCGTCGGATTTGATGACAAACCAACGCAGCAGGGGATTCGCGGGTTCCGGAACGATTCGAACTGTGTCAGTTTGAATCAGCTGTGAGCGCTTCAATGGCGTTTCAGCGTACAAAGCCCTGGCCGTTCGCGTGAAGGCGCCGTTGCCCAGCTTCATCGGACCGGCCTTGGCAACCTCGGTCGAGAAGGTGCCGTCCGGCAGGCGATTGATTCACGAAATCAAGTTGGACGGGTGCAGGTGCATCTGACCAACGAGGTGGCCAAGATCTTTACTCGGCGGGGACACGACTGGACCGCACCGCTTCAAGAAGGTTGCCCACGATGGCGGGCGCATCAAGGCGCTCCGCCGTCATCAACGGCGAGATCGTCATTTCCGCCGCCGACGGCACGCCGATTTTCTCGGTGCTGCAGAACGAGCTCAAGCGCAAGTCGACCAAGATCGTGATGGTGGAGTTCGATCTGCTCTATGACCTCGGAAGCTGCCACTGATCCAGAGGAAAGCCGAGCTGAGGAAGATCGTCGATGGTACCGACGTCCAGTTCAGCGAAAGCCTCCAGATCGAGGACCGCGAGATGTTCGCGCACGCCTGCAAACTCGGTGTAGAATGTGTCGTCTCGAAGGTGCGAGACGGTCCTAAGCACTACCTCTACGTCATTGTCGTCGCGGAGCCGGAATGCGTCGTGGCCGCCGGGGCTAGGCTGGAATCGCGCGATGTCGGCGAAGCGCCATCAGTCGTCGCGGATGTCGAACGTGTCCGCACCTGTTGCAAGGTCGAAACGCATGCATCGATCCTTCGTTACCCGTCAGCCGATGAAAAGGTGCTTGAGTGCGCGAGAGATTCGCTGGAACAGGCTCGGCGTCTCGGTGGGCAATTTCTTGACGACAGGATCTCTGTTCGCTGGAGGAGCGCCAGTCACCTCAAACCCACAGTGATCCCCCCGTGCGGCGATATCAGAAGACAGACATTCGGGGCTGCATTTCCCATGTTCGCTCGGCTCCATAAAGCTGCCGACGAAATGATAGAGCTGCTTACCGGGATTCGATCGGCCAAGAGGATCGAGGACCATCGCCAGCATTTGGAGCGTCTGAAGACTCGCGCAGGCCATCGAAAACGCAAAAACGTTCTCGCGAGCTTTTAACGGATGGCCCTTCTCCAAGCCTTGGATGTAGGTCGGGTCGTCCAGGTACCCCTCGCGTTCCAGCTGAACAAGCCCAGCATCGTACTGCCCCATGCATTGCATACATTGATGCCCCACAGTGACTGTATGAGCGCGCCAGTCAGCCGCAGCCAACACCTCATGGCGGTTCGTGCGAACGGAAATGCCACCATCAATGACAGGAATCAGGTGGGCATAGGCAATCAAATTGAGGACATGTCTTCCCCAAGGGCGATCAACGCAGGAAAACAGAACGTCGCAATCCAGCGCGGCACAGAAGCCGACTTCCTCGTAGACGGCGGCCACCACCGGAAGGGCGTCGAATCTCGCCCCGGTCGCGCATTCTCCTAAGTGGTCAGCCAATGCCGTTGCTTTCAGCGCCCCGACGTTGCCCCGCTTCGCGTACAGGAGGCGGTCCAGATTTTTGATTTCGATCCTGTCGAAATCGATCACCGTGATGTCTTCAATCCCAGTACGTGCCATGCCCTCAGCGATGAAGGCGCCAACACTGCCTGCTCCGATGATGCCCACCCGAAGCCTCGCGAGGTCGGCTTGCTTCTTCTTCCCCCAGGCGGAAATCGTTCGAATCTGCGCTTCTGTCCCATGCGGGACCGGCGCGAGCGCTTCCATGAATGTGGTTCGAAGCCTTTCTCCAACCACGCGAACGGTGGCGCAGTCCCGCCTCGCGTACTGGCGTGGTGCCGTGCGCTCCCAGAATCTGGCGCTCCAGGCCCCATCGCCAGCCATGGTCAAGCCGACAAACGGAAGTCTTGTGGCGCCATAGGCGGCCGCTGCGTGACCTTGCTCGGTATTGATGTCGTCCGGACTCATGCCTTGCCATGCCATGCCACCGGGGTGGCTGTGCATGAGGGCTAGGCCCGCGCCTGCCTGCGCGGCTTCCGAAAGGGCTCGGGTGAAATAGTGGGATTCGAAGCTGGCATTCCCATGTACGTTCCGCTCACCCTCTCGCGGCAAGATCAGCAGTTCAACCACTGCGGTCGCCCGCGTCTGCCCCGTGCTTGGATGCCAGAGCGCGAAGCAAAGATCTTCCTGGCGGTCGGCGCGTAACAGGTGACGTCGCGCTAGCGCGTCGACCGCCTCGGACATGGCCGCACTTCGGACGGCCCTTGTCATTGCGTGTCCCACAATTTCCAGACGTGGCTCATGTAGGTGGCGACCGCCTTCTTCGCGGCGCCCCAGTTCGTGTAGGGGCGAGACCAGTAGTGCCATTCACCACCCACCGCTTGCTGAAAGTCCGCGCTGTCATGAATGCCACCGGTCGGGTGTGCGCCTCCGCCTTGATTGGGATAAAACCTGGGCGACACGTGGATTCCCCCGGGCGATGTCATCGGGAAGTCTCCGGGTACGACTAGACCCAGCTTGATCTGCCGTCCGGCGAATTTGCCCGTCGGAATTTCGTAATCGAAGTAAACATGCTCAGTCTTGCCGGGGGCAATCGCGGGATTGAACCCGAGCGATTTCAGACCCGCCATGAAGAAAGGCACGCCACTTCTCGCGGTCCCGTCGGAGACCGGAGCAGGACCGACCGAGATGACCTGAAAGCTCGCACCATCATGCAATTCGAAGGGAACGTCGCCCTTGCCCTGAAAACTGGCCTGATGATGGGGATCGGTTTCGATGAGGTAGTGTGTTGCGATATCCAGGCCGGAGAAGTCCTTGATGATCGCGTTCGGCGTCCACTTGCGCTGTTCGGTCTCGTAATTCTCGCCGTCCACCGAGAAATGGATGATTTTCGGATGGCGGTGGGCTTCCTCAAGTTCTTCCTCGGCCGCATCGAGTTCTTTCTCGGCCGCGTCCAGGTCCTTCATGCCCTGGCCGATCTCCTCCTTGGCCTTCTCGATGTCGGCCTTGGCCTTCTCAATGTCGTGCAGAGCCTCCGCTTCATCGTGGCCGCTGACCTCGCGGCCCTCGTCGCCGTTCACATTTTCCATGGCTGTGGTTCCTTTCGATTGTGCTTGCGCCATGCGCTTCCGCCATGGCATGATTGACGATATCGCCATGATGCCCTGAAATGGCGAAACCGTCAATAGAGGAATGTCGAATTCGCCATGAATGCGGAAGCTACTGATATCTTTAGGGAAAGACTGAAAGCGGCGCGAGAACTGCGAGGATTGAGCCAAAGCCAGCTGGCTGCAAGGGCGGATCTTCCACCGAGTTCGGTTTCGCATTTTGAGTCGGGCGCCAGGAAACCCTCCTTTGAAAACCTCAAACGGCTCTCCGCCGCCCTGGACGTCACTACCGACTACCTCTTGGGCCGTGCGGATACGCCCGAAGCATCGGGCACTGTTGGGCGCCTTCACCGTGACATCCACAACCTGAGCCACGACGACATGAAGCTAGCCGAGGATTTTGTCGGTATGCTCCTGAGCCGGGCCAATGCAGACAAGAAAGGCCGCTCTTGAGCGCCAAGCCCCGCATGGCCCGAAAGATGATCGCGGAAGGTGCCGCAAGCGTTGTCTCTTGGGCGAAATGAAAATTGAAGGCTTGCGGGTGGATCCAATCGAGATCGCCACCCGCAAGGGCATCGCGGTCGAGGCTAAGCCGAGTACCGTTCAAGGCGTATCCGGCATGTTGGTGAAGGCTGGCGATAACTTCGGCATCCTGTACGCGACGCACGTGTCCAGCAAAGGGTTTCAAAAATTCTGCGTCGCCCACGAGCTTGGGCACTATTGCATCGAGGGTCATGCCAATGCGCTGCTCGCGCATGGCCCGCACTATTCCCATGCGCACTTCACGTCGAACGATCCGTTCGAGATGGAAGCCGATTATTTTGCCGCCGCTCTGTTGATGCCCGAGGTGCCGTTCCGCAAGGAGGCCAACCGGAATGATCCTGGTCTCACCGCCATCGAGACGCTCGCCAGGGACTGCGAAACGTCGCTTACTGCGACGGCTATCAGGTACGCAGGCCTTACGCGTGACGCGGTCGCCGTGATTCTTAGCACGGGACCTTCCATCGACTGGTGCTTCATGTCCGAAGGGCTGAAGGAAGCTAAGAAGCTGGAATGGATTCGCAAAGGTACGCCAGTCCCGAGCGGAACGGCTACCGAGAGTTTTAACGCGCAGGCTGAAAATGTTAGACTCGGCAAAAAGGACTCCGGTGACGGACGTCTGAACGACTGGATGGGGGGAGAGCGGGTCTATCGCATTACCGAGGAAGTCGTCGGGCTTGGACAGTACGGTCGCACTCTGACCGTTCTGACTTGCGAGACCCTAACAGCGCAGGCAAACGGCGACGAATCCGACGAAGACGGCGAGGCTGAACTCGTGGAAAGCTGGACCCCTAAATTCCGGCGGTAACGCCGCGGTCTGTCTTTCGGATCGCGTCGGAGCTAACTCGCTGAGTGCACAATCTGAGCTGAGAGGGAGAGAATGACGACGTGCACACAACGCGTCAGAAAGTGCGCGGGCATTCGTGCCGAATGGCGGTCTTAAGCACTTCCGCAATGTCACAATTTCATCGGGAATAGTGCTTCGGGCCGGAGCCTTCCCCGTTTTCGACATCGAGAGCCGGTGAACCCTGTATTCCTCCGCCTTGCCCGGTGTGATCTCGGACAGACCCATGTCGCCAAAGAACGGCATCAGGTGAAGGCGCAGGGTTCGAATGTACGGAGCATTGCGCTCTTTGCGAGTTCTGCGGCGACAACGCAGAGCAGAAACAGGCCCTTGAGGGCGGGACAACACTTGTTGCTTCAACAGCGATCGCCGACCGTTTGTAACCCAGCGTGACCCGAGCCAATGGCGCGCTGCCAGTAACTGCCGCCCTTTCGTTTTGGTGGGCGCACCAGGCCCTTGAGCCTGGGACCCGCTGAATTAGAGACCCCTCCCACCTGCAATCAAAGACTTTTCGAGTCGGGCGCGCTTTTCGCGCTGAACGCGCCCACATCTGCCAGTTCTGTGGCCGCCCGCATCTCTCCAAACAGCCGAAGAGCGATGTCTTAATAGGGATACATCCAATAAGTCGTATTCGAATCATCGGGCATCGATCGCAAGGTCGGGGTCCGCTGCGGGGGTTTAAGATGCGTCGAAGACGAGATGATCCGGCCTATGTCATCGAGAACCGCACGGCTGGTTGAGTACGTACTGTGATTTAGAGCAAACATTTCGCTTCCCACAGCAGAAACGTCGACCGTTTCGATACCGGGCACGAGAGTTGGCCCGCTCTTGGTTACGAACCCCATTCGCGATGCGGATTGCGCTTTCTTCATGGAGGCGAGCAACGCGAGATCCGTCGAGGACGCGTATAGCGTCACGGCGCCCGCCGCTGCCTTGATCTGGCTCGCGCGCTGTAGATAAACGTCCCGATCCACGTCCGGGGCCGCAAAAATCAATTCAGTAATCCCGAGCGTCGTCTGGCTCAGCGCGGCTTGCTGCAAGGCGCCTAAAACGACCTCGCTGCCCAGACTATGCGCGATCACGATAATCCGTGAGACTTTGCCGGCCTTTTTGATGAGCTGGAGGAGATCGAACAACCCATCCGGAGCGTACAAAGCACTCTCCCGATCGTAGTCATAGTCCTTCACTCCGCCCTTGGACGGCCATGAGTACATCATGACGCGGCCTTTGTAGTTCGCGTCGAAGGCAATTTGAGCCGCCTTGAAGGCTGCGTCGGAAAAGGCAACGTTGTAGCCGTGCACAAAGAGCATCAGGCTGTCGGCCCGATTTGCGATAGCGGAAGCAAACTCCTCGCGGGAAAGACGATCGAGCTTCTGGATTCGGAAATGCTTTCCGTCGTCCTCCGCCTCCTTGCGCATCCCGAAGAAGCTTGTACTCGGCGTTTCCACTTCTCCCATCTTGCGAACGATGGGAATGCTAACCGTCACGTAGCCAAATGTGTTGCTGGCCGCACGACCATAGGAGATTTGGCTCAATTCCAGACCGGATCCACCCGTCACCACGCGATTGGTGGCGAAGTAGACGGGTACCAATCCCTTAATCACAGATTTGTTGACCACCACCTCGGCTCCGGTGCTGCTTTTTTCGGGAGGCGCCTCCTCGCTCGCCTCACCGGTTGTCCGTCGCCACGGCCGATAGGCATGATAATGCCGGACATGATGGTAGTACCCTGGGCCATAGCGATAGCCGTATTTCTTGAACGCGCTCTCATGTTTCTGGGGCGCCTTCTGTATTTGCCGCTTGGCCTGCTGCGAGGCCGGCTCCTGGTGGGCGCAACCGGTCGCGAGCGCGCAAAACAAGACAATGAGCACTGTTCGAAGCTGCTGGAAGGCGTGGCCGAGCCGATGCAACCGGTTCGAACCTCGAATTGGCAAGACGAGCATGACCATCGATCAGCTACCTACTTCGCAAGGATTTGGGAAACGTTGACCGTAGCGCCCAGCCATCCGCGATACCTGTCGACAGCAGGTCCGCTGGTGAGCTTGTAGGTGAAGCGAACCTCCGCCCCACCGCCGTTGATTGCGCAACCGATATTGCTGGCGCCATTGGCGGTCTCAACGTGCCACGTGCACCCCGTGATGCGGTAGCCGGGCTCAGCAGGGAAAGTATCGGCATAGTCCGCCGAATGCTCCGCAAATACGACCGGGTGATCGTCCTTGGTTTTGTCCACCGTATACGACCGCTCGATCAGCTTCGGCTCGACGAGCTGCGACACCGGGACGTTCACGATGAGCCGACGGTCTTCGGGCAGAAGCGTATGGATCGCTTCGGCGAGGATTTCGGGGATCTTCACGCCGGCATTGGCTTGCGTCTGCACATGCGTGGAATTCAGCCTGCTCCAGTTCTCAAACGAGATCGTTGTCTCGACCCACTTGGTCCAGCAAACAGACGGCTGCGGAATGGCCGCGATCATGCTGTACAGGGGGCTTGCAGTAATCACAGTGGCGGGAATGATGAAGTTGACGCCAGAAACATCCGCCTCGTTCCACTTGACGATGCCGCCAACTGCGATCCCTAGCAGAGCGCCGAACTCGTTGAATGCGGGGCCACCGCTGTTGCCGACATTCATGACCGTGTCGGTTTGCCAGCGACCATTGGGGCTAGTCTGGTTGCTTATCAGACCGCTCGATATGCTCAGATCCAGATCGAGTGGATAACCGAGCAGATAAAGCTGAGTCCCCATCGGGGCCTGCTGGTTGTCATCGATCACGGGCATTGGACAACGAGAGGCGCCTCCGCTGTTTCCGGCGGGCTGCGACAGCTCGAGAAGAGCCAAGTCTCTGGCATCGTCGCGATGAACCGCAGTGACCTTGATCGGGTTCGCATTGCGTGACCCGAGACGGGCATTGACTTCGAAGCTCTTATAGTTCTCCTCGCGTCCGATCACATGGCTGTTGGTCAGCACGAGGCTGTCGCCGATGAGCAGCCCGGAGCCGCCGCCGACTTCCTGCTTGTCGTTGTACATCACGCCAACGAACTGGACATGAACCGTCCTGACGTTGTAACGCGCAGCGATTTGCACTGCCGCGCGATCCGCCTGCGCGGGAGCGCTCATGGATACCAAAAGACCGAGTGTCAGGACGGATAGAATGTCCTGACAGCGGCGATATCGAGAGGGCTGAGCTGTCCGTTTCCGTTCCATGCTGGATTACAATAGTTCATTATGGAATTGGGGTCGTACTTGGTGACTTTGTAATCGCCGACCGAGCCAGAAGCTTTCTCGTTCCGGCACTGCTCCGGCGCATCGTCGCGGTTCTGTTCATGCGTGAAACCAAGAGCATGTCCGAACTCGTGGACTGCAACCGCACGAATGCAGAACTCGCGTCTATGTCGACAGCCTTTGCTCCAATGATCGAAACTGAAATTGAGAGTCATGCCCGATGGCTTGCCGTCGAGATACTTGCCGACGACGTCGGTGTGGGCGCCTTCATCAGCGACCCGCACGTGCACACCTGGCGCGCCGCCCGTGCAGGACGGCCAAGTCTTCGCAAACCACACGCCACCTTGCGCCGCACTCTCCCACGTGTCCGCAACCGCTTTTCGAACCAGATCGGCATAGTTTTGATCTTTCGGCTGCAGGTTTTCCCAGCAGACCGGTATCTCTTTGATGTCCCATTTCGAGCCGCGAATGACCGTGCCGTACAGCTCCATTTCGGAGACTCCCGAAGGAAGCGCAGGCTGAGCGTTCGCCTCCCAGCAGAACAAGAGGACGAGCAACAGAACGAGTCTGGGCAGCCACAGGCGAAACATTTTCCTACTGCGTCGGTGTTGGGGTCGGCGGGAACACAGGCACCGGCGCCACAATGAAACCATTTGTCCGAGGCCCACCGCCCGTACGGCGCCCGGTGGATCCGGCTCCTCCGGGGAATTCCTGCGACTTTTCTCCTCCCGGCGAAGGTGCGGTGTAAATTGGATTGTCCTTTGATCCAAGCGGCGGCGTCTTGGCCGCATAGCCGGCGGACCCGGATTTGGCCGCGTTCGCAAGAACGGCATTCGGACCGTTGATGTAGATTCCGAGATTACTGAACTGCTGAGCGGAGGCCGACGCCTGGACTGCAGCAGGCGTCCAGCGCGACGAAGTGAGAGAGTATTTTGCCTCGACGCCGCCAGTAACCTGGACTGAAAACGTGTACGTCATTTGCGCTGGCTCCGCGCTCTCCGAAGGCATGGCCGGCGTGAGATTGTTGGCGGCTATGAGGATCGCGTTGTCCCGTAACCAAGCTGCGAGTGGCTTGGATGCATCGACAATGATGCGCTTGTAGGCGGCGCGGTCCGGATACTTATCCTCGGCGAGTCCCTCGAGCTCGATCAGGTCCGCAGGCGTTCCTCGATAGCAGCCACGCTCATACATTGCTGGATCCGCCGACGCCGGCGTCGTATCGGACGCAAGCTGGGCGTTCTGCTTCATCAGAAATGACCAGATCAGGTCATAGGTATCCTGGGCTGAAGCAGTGGGGCCCACATGGGTCACCTCATTACTGGTCGCGCTCACAACCCGTTTGTAATCGAATGCTGTACCGGATCCGAGCCCGCCCGTATCGGTCACCTTCAACTCCAGGAAGAACGTGCCGTACAGGAACGGGTCGATGTCAAAATGAGCATACCTATCGAACGCCTCTTCAGGGCGCCTCTTGTAGATCTTCAGGTATTCCTTTCGCCTCTCGCGTTCGATCTGGTAGAAAGTCACGACCTCACACCTGATCGATTTCAGAAAGTACGGCAGCTCACCCGCCGTGATCACGCCTGTCTGCGGGTCATGAATATGATACAGGCTGGTGCACCCGCCCATGGCAAGGCAAATGCCAATGCCAGCCGCGGCTCGGCTGAATATCCACATATGAACGCCCCCCGTCCGCGTGCCTGAGCACCCGCGGATCTCCCGTCCACATTGAAAAACAGTCCGTATGGGTTCGTCAATAGCATCGTGACAACAATGCAGCTTTTCGTTGTCCCCGCTCGGTTTTGCGCAGATTTTCACTGCGGCCGTACACTTCTGCGAAAGCGGGTCGGTGGTGGCGGCTCGGCACCGGCCGATGAAGTGTGAGCAACTCGTCGAGCCGATTGCAAAATAGTCGGCGCACAGACCGATGAGCCAGCGGTACAGCAGGTTGTACCGCACCTGCTCCATCAATGGCCGTTCGAACGGACGCTGTAGAACACCTGCAACAACATGGCCCGCAGCAGTTTCTCCAGCGCAATGCTGGGGCGACCGCCTTTGCACCGCAGGCGTACATGCCGGAAAACAAGCCGTCTAGCCGCACCAGCGCTTCATCGACCATCAGCCGGATCGGGCGCAGTGGATGATCGGCTGGAACGAAATCCTCCAACCGCTTCATCGTGAACAGCTGCTCCATGAACACATCGCTCCCAGGCATCGAACCGCCTCGCCAAGGTGAATCAGTAGTGTATCTTTGGCGTAGGTATTTCAGCAGCCTGCTAGGCGCCCGCCGCCACGTGCGGGCGACGCCCGCATCAACCGGCCGGCAGATGCGCAGAGGGCAACAAGCGCGCCTGACGCAATGCCTCCAGATCAGCAGAGCCGGTGCAGAAGCAGGCGACGGCCAACTGGCGGATGACGATCTCGAAATGCGCGACAACCGCCTCGGTGGACACCGTCGCCGCGCGCAGCACGCCGGCCGCCTGCCCGGCGATGTCCGCGCCCAGGCGGATGGCCTTGGCCACGTCGACCCCGTCGCGGATCCCGCCCGACGCGATCAGCTTCACCGTTGGCAGCGCCCGACGTACCGCCTGCACGCTGGCCGGGGTCGGAATCCCCCAATCGGCAAACGCCATCGCCACTGCACGGTCGGCGGCATCGCGGGCGCGCTCGCCCTCCACCGCGGCCCAACTGGTGCCGCCGGCGCCGGCGACATCGATCACCGCCACGCCCGCCTCGACGAGCGCACAGGCCACCGAGGCGGAGAGGCCCGACCCCACTTCCTTGGCCACGATCGGCACGCCCACGCTGCGCGCGGCGCGAGCGATCTGCGCCAGAACGCCGCGCCAATCGCGGTCGCCCTCCGGCTGTACCGCTTCCTGCAGCGGATTGAGATGGACGATGAGTCCATCGGCCTCCAGCGCATCCACCGCCCGGTGCGCCAGGTCCAGGCCGTCGGCCTCGCGCAGTTGCGCGGCGCCGATATTGGCCAGCAAGGGAATGTCTGGGGCGAGGCGGCGCAGCGCGCGCGTCAGCCCCTGGCAGTTCCGGGATTGCAGGCTCACGCGCTGCGAACCGACGCACATGGCGATCCCCAAGGCTTGCGCTGCCTCGCTCAGATGCCGGTTGATGGCCTCGGCGCGTGGCATGCCGCCGGTCATGGAGCTGATCAGCAACGGCGCGCGCATGGTCTTGCCCAGCAGCGAGGCGCGCAGCTCGATCTGCGTCAGGTCCAACTCGGGCAATGCGCAGTGTTCGAACCGGATGTACTCCCAGCCGGCGGCGACCGTGACCGGCGCCGTTCGCCGATCCAGCACGATGTCCAGATGGTCATCCTTGCGCCGGCGCAGGGCGGTATCGCTCATGCTCGCTCCATCCGTCGCATCGTGCGACGGCGTTGCGTCGGATCGGACCGACGGCAGCGCGCGCACGCCGCCGCCTCCCGCGCGTTCAGGCCGGCGCACGCTGGCCTCCCCCCGCAGCGTCGCTGCGGTAGCGGCTGGTCGAGGTCCGGTAGTACTGCGCGCTGATAGCCGCCATGGCCTCGATCAACGGTCCCCACGGCGCGGGAAAGCGTTCTTCCGCCATCACCCGGTGCAGCATGCGCGTATGGCCGGCCAGCTCGTCGTTGAGGAATTCCACCACAGGCATAGCCGGATAGCGCTGCAGCAGCAGGATCGCCGCGTTGTCGGCCTCGCCGGCCGACCTGTCCTTGTCGCGTCCATGCAGATCGTTCTGCAGGCGCCCTATCGCGGAGATGAGCCGCAGGACCTGGCGAAACGCCGGACGCGCGCGCAAGGTCGCCATGTCCAGCCCCCACAGCAACGACAGGCAACAGAACACGTTCGCGTAGGCGATCGAATCGATGCCGTTGTGCAGGTACTCGGCGTAGGACCAGCGTTCCGCCCCTCCCGCCTGCGCGCGTCCGGCGCGCAGCGCCGCGCAGTAGCACCGGGTATCCTCGAGAAGCTGAGCATAGTCGCGACGATCGTAGGCGAGCGCGGCCAGCGAAGCGCGCAGCACAGCGCAGCCCTCGAATCCGGGGAGCGCGCACGGCACGCCCTGCCCCAGCGCCTGCTCCACCGCGGCGAGCTGCTCCGGCGCGATCAGGCCGAGGTCGTTGCAATCGTCGAGCCAGAACAGCAGCGCCAGTTCGCGATAGAACGCCACGATCAGCGTTTCGTCCTGCGGATCGCGGCCGGTGCGGACGCTGGTGTCGCGCAGGCTCGGGTGGATGCGCTGCAGGATGTACTGGCCGCCCCTGACCGCTTCCACGGCATGCTCGTCGGCGAACCCGGTCAGGGAACGCCCCCACTCCAGCACCTGCTGTAGCGCGCGTTCGGTCTGGATCATGGCGCCGCTCCTGCTCCTTCGGCCAGGACGCGCCGCCCCCAACGAAGCGCCAGCCACAACCCGGCGAGTTCGGCCAAGCGCACGACCCGGGTGGGGCAATACAGTTCCTTGCCGATCCACAGCGGCGTCCGCGGCAGTGCATGCGCCGCATGGCGGGCCAGCATCCACTCCAGCGCACGCGCCACCGCCTGGGCGATGCGCCGGCGCCCTGTCGGCTCTTCGCTCCTGTCCATCACGTGCAACGCGAACAGCGCATAGGCGGTTTCCTCGAATGTGGACGCGCGACCGGCACCCCAGCCGCCGTCGTCGCGCTGCGCCTGCAGCAGCGCCGCCAGCGCGCGCTCGTCGCGCCACTGGGGCTTGCCTTGCGCCAGCGCAGCGACCGCATGCGCGGTGGGATACAGCCACGAAACGTGCCATTTTTCGTTGTCCCATAGACCGTGCGGGTTGCGATTGGCCTCGACGTAGGCGCTGGTGCCGGCGGCGGGCTTTCCCAACAGTCGCAACGCATGCAGGGCATGGATGTTGGTCGACACCGAGGCATTGCGCTCGCCAGGGAAGGTGACGAACAGCTCGCCGATTTCGAAATGGCGCAATGCATCGACCGCCGCGTCGCGGCCTGCAAGGCGCAGGACGCACAACGCAACGGCGGTGTCGTCCGCATCGGCCGCGAAGTGCAAGGCCGGGCCCAAACCGCGCACGCCCAGGCGGGCGTCGAGCTGCGCGGCGATCACGCGCACCGCCTCTTCGAGCGCGGGATGCGCGAACAGCCCGGCCAGATGCAGGGTGTACAGCGACCAGCATGGCTCGAACACATTGATCGGCCAGACGTTGGGAACGATACCTTCGATGCCGCTGCGCGTCGCCCGCGACGCCGCCTGCAGATACGCGTCGGCGCGCCCGACTTGCGGTGTGCTCCCCTGTGTCACGGCGTGCGCACGCCACGCGGCGGTGGCCGCCGGACTGATGCCGATGCTGCCGTCGTGATCCGGGCATGCGGTGGTCGGCGACGTCCCCCAGGCTTCCCAGGAGTGCAGCAACGGATGGCCGCTCGGCAATTTCGCCACCGCCCGCAGCTTGACCAGGCGCGCTTGCCGCAACGGCAACAGCGCCGGGTGGCGCGGAAACGCCACGCCGCCCAGCAAGGATGCGGCCTCGCCGCAAAGCTGCGGCAGGATCAGCTCCGCGCCGATCGGCGCGTCTTCCGGCACCGCATGCGCGTAGGGATCGGGCTGGCGCTCGAGGAACCGGGTTGCAGCCTGGACTGCGTCGGCAGCGCCGGGAAGAGGATCGGCACGGTGCAATGCCAGCAACGCCGCCCACGTGGGCGCATGGCGGAACAGCGGGAAGTCTGCGCTTCCCCATCCGCCATCGGCCTGTTGCTGCGCGATGAGCCACGCGTATGCGTCCTGCCGACCGGTGACGTTGCCGTGGAACTGCAGAGCTCGCGCCGTGTCGTAGACGGACGGACCGACGCTGCCGCCGTCGCTCATCTCGCTCAGCAGGTGGCGCAATTCGAAAAGGATCTGTTCGGACAGCGCGTTCACGCGGGATGTTCCTTCTGCAGACGGTTGACGAGAACCAGGATCGAGCAAACGCCGCGCACGGCGCCGCAGGCCCGTCGCGGCCCGGCGCATGGGCAGCGCCGGACGGCCGCCCTGCTCCGGCGCGGCGACGCGCCCCGATGCTGGCGCCGGTCCGCCGCACAGGCTTGCGCGCAGCGCGCCGTGAGCGCCGCGGCCCGTGCTGGGCAAGCGCTGCGATCGGCGCCGCGGACTCGCACACAGTGCAGCATGGACCGCTGCTGCCGGCCGATCGCAGCGGCACAGGGGCGACTCCATGCGGACGGGCGCGCTCATGCGCATGGCGCGTGCTTGAACAGATACGCGTTGGCCCGCTGCAGCATCTGCGCCAACCGTTCCGCACGCGGCCCCAGCGGGGCGATGGCCTCCCCGGCGTCGCGCAACAGATCCAGCGCGAACTGGCGCGCTGCCTGCAGCCCCATGATCGACGCGCAGGTCGGCTTCTGCGCCGCCGCGTCCTTGCCGGGGGTCTTGCCCAGCGTCGCGGTATCCGCTGTCGCGTCGAGAATGTCGTCGACCACCTGCAACGCCAGGCCGAAACAGGCGCTGTAGCGATCGAGCGCACAGTACAGCGCAGCGTGCGTGGCATCCTCCGCGATGGTGCATAGCGCGCCCATGCGAACGGACGCGCGCACTAGCGCGCCGCTCTTCATCCGGTGCATCGCCACGATCCTGTCCAGCTCGACGTGCTTTCCAACCAGCGACAGATCCATGGCCTGCCCGCCTGCGGCACCCTCGGCCGACACCGCCTGCGCCAGTTCGCGCACGAGCGCGATACGGTTGTCGCCCGGCGCATCCAGGCTCGCCAGGGTCAGGAAGGCGTGCGCCTGCAGCGCATCGCCGACCAGGATCGCAGTGGCTTCGCCGAACTTGACGTGCACGGTCGGAAGGCCGCGGCGAAGCACGTCATCGTCCATCGCGGGCAGGTCGTCGTGGACCAGGGTACAGGCGTGCATCATCTCGATGGCGGCGCCGACGTCGTCGAGCATGTGCGCCGGCGTGTCGGCCAGTGCGCCGGCAGCCAGACAGAGCAAGGCGCGGGTGCGCTTCCCGCCTTGCAAGGTGGCGTAGCGCATCGCCGCCATCAGCTCGGTCTCACCGTCGTCTTCGGCGCAGAGAAGACGCGCCAGCGCCTGTTCGACCCGCTTTGCGCCGTCCTGCATCCAGATCTCCGGCGGCAGCCTGCCGGATGCGCCGCGCGCCTGCGCGCCCAATCCGCCGAGCGCGGAAACGCCAGTTCGGTCGTCGTGTAGCGTGGAACCGGTCTGCATGCTGTTCATGTCCTTGTACCTGACAGGGGACGGCCACGGCGAGCGGCGAGCCGCCGCGGTGTTGCCAGCGTCGCACCGAGCGCGCGCGCCGAGTCCAGCAATGCCGCGCGTCGCCGGCGCCGCTGCCTCGCCACACGGGGCATGCGATGCCAACTCATGAGAATCCGATGCGGACTGTCATGGACGGATGTGCGGTCGGGTAATAGCGCCGGCCTTTTTCGACGCCGCTCAGCAACCGCGGCCGCACCCCGGCCTTGTGCATGGTCAGTGCCAGGGCGATGCAGAACTGCACCAGTTCAAGCCATACCAGGTGGTAGCCGATGCAGACGTGTGGGCCGTTACCGAACTGCAGCATGTCCACCGGCCGGATCGGCCCCGTGCGTTGCAGCCAGCGCGTCAGGCGGAACTGATCAGGCGCCTCGTGCCGGAGCGCCGAGGTCGAGAAATGCAGCAGCGGGATGCACAGATGGGTGCCCGCGGGAATGCGCCGTTGGCCGAGTTGCAATTCCTGTAGCGCGCGACGCAGCACGAGCGTGGTCGGCGGATGCACGCGCAGCGTCTCGCGGAACAGCGCCTCGGCGACCGGACACTGCGCCAGATCCGCGTGCCGGGTCGGCACCGCACCCACGCGTTGCGCCTCCTCGACCAAGGCATCCCACAGCACAGGCTGCCGCGCCAGCTCGATCACCATCCAGGCCATCGTCGAGGCGGTGGTGTCGTGACCGCCAAGCAGCAGCAAGCGGATATTGGCGACCAGGACGTCATCGGAGAGCGCATCGTCGCTGCGATCGAAGGCGCTCACCATGTCGTTGATCAACCCGGTGCGCGCGGCATGCGCGCGCGCGTCGCGGACGAACTGGCGCAACTGCGCGTCGATCCAGTCGCGGGCGGCGCGGCCGCGCCGCAAGGGCAGTCCGGGCAGGTCGACCGGAGGCGCGACGATCAACTGCAGCAGTTGCCGGTACTTGCGATACCATCCCGGCAGGTCCTGCGCGGGGATTCCCATGAAGCTGAAGATGAGCTTGAGCATCAGGTCGCCGGTTTCGCGCAGGATGCTTACCTCGCCGCGGTCGCACCACGCCTGCACCCGCGCCCGGATGACGGGCGCGAACAGGTCGCCGATGCCGGCCTGGGTCAGCCCCTTGGGCAGGAACGCCGCCTTGATCGCATCGCGCGCCTGCCGGTGCGCGCCGCCGTCCTGGGCGACCAACGTTCCGGCAAGCAATTCGGGCGCGATCTCTTCGATCAGCGCCGAGGACACGTCCTTGTGCCGGAGCAGTGCAAACGCATCCGGATCCACGCAAGTCATCAGGTGTCCGGCAGGGCCGAAATCCAGCCAGAAGTGGCTGCCCAGCGTCCGTTCCGCGCGCCGCAGCAGGCGCGGCAGGTCGCGGACGATGGCGGGAAGATGCCCGACCAGGGGGAAAGCGCCGGGCACAACAGGGATGTCGTACCGCAGCCGGTGCCGACGAGCCAGAGGGTTGAGCAGCATGTCCATCAGCAGCGCGGCGCCGCAGGCGTTTCGGCGGAGTCGCCGGCAGGCCGCGCGGCGCGGCTGTTGCCACCGTCGGCGTACGTCGGCACATGCGCCAGCATGCCGCCGTCGATGCACACGACCTGGCCGGTGATGAACGCAGCATCGTCGGAGAGCAGGAACGCCACCAGCGCGGCCACGTCCTCGGGGCGGCCGACGCGCGGCAGGAGCTGGTGCCGGCGCAGATGCCGTTGCATGCTCTCGTCCAGCTTGGCGAGGAGACGCTCGGTCATGATGAGACCCGGCGCAACCGCGTTGCAGCGGATCTGCGCATGACCGTACTGGGTGGCGAGCGAGGCCGACAGCATGTTCATCGCCGCCTTCGACGCGGCGTAGGACGTCTGCGCAGTGTCGCCGCTGAGCCCCTGGCACGATGACATGTTGACGATCGCGCCACCGCCGCGGGCGATCATCCGTGGGATGGCCTGCCGGCAGCAGAGCAGCGTGCCGCGCAGATTGGTCGCCATGGTCTGATCCCAGACCGCCAGGTCCAGGTCGAGGATCGCGCGATCGCGCGGGGTCAGATGCATGGCGCTCGCGTTGTTCACCAGCAGGTCGACCCCACCGAAGTGCCGCTCCGCCGTCTCGAACAGCGCTGCCACCGCCTGCGCATCGGCGATGTCCATGGCCAGGGCCAGCGCGTGGCCCGCTTCGGCGGCGATTTGCGCCGTGCAGGCGATGGCCGCCGAGCCATCGATGTCGGCCACCACCACTCTGCCGCCCTCGCGCGCGATGGCGAGGGCGCATGCCCTGCCGATGCCGGCGCCGGCGCCGGTCACCACGGCCACCTTGCCTTCAAACCGTCCCATCGTATCCTCGCGGATTGCGTTGGTTTTTCGCGGCATGCCGCTCGGCCTCCGCCGGAGAAGGCGCAGGGTCGGCGCTGGCGCGCTTGTCATCGCCAGCGTCGCTTTCGATGACCCGAATGGCAGCGACCGGGCACTGGCTGGCCGCGAGCCGCACGACGGCGTGCAGCGCCTGCGGGACCGTCGCCACGCACACTTCGGCCACCCCGTCCGGTTCGCGCTGGCGAAAGGTGCCCGGCAGCGTCAGCACGCACTGCCCGGTGGTTCCGCACAGATCCTGGTCGACCACGACCCGCATCTCAGGCCCCCCCCTGCGCATGCAGCCGCACGGGCAGCGCGCGGAACGTCCTAAGGAACGCGGAGGGCTCCCGGGTCGGCTGCTCGGCCAATGCCAGCGTGGGGAAGCGCGCCTGGATCCGCGGCAGGCTCTCGGCCAACTCGATCCGGGCCAGTTGCGCACCGGGGCAGAAGTGGATGCCGTGGCCGAAGCTCAGCATGATCTTCCCGTCAGTCGACATGCCAGGATTGGTGCCGTAGAACCGCGCGGGATCGAAGCGGTCGGGATCGGCGAAGGCGTCCGGATCGCGATTGCCGGCCGCGATCAGCAGGCGCACGTCCGCGTCCTTCGGGATCACCACGCCGCCCAGTTCGATGTCGCGCTGGGTGATACGCGGAGTGGCGCTGAACAGGACGGGCGCGTCGCAGCGCAGGACTTCTTCGACGAATGCCTTCACCCCCGCAGCGTCTCCCTGCAGCCAGTGCCGCTGTTCGGGATACGCCAGCATCGCCAGGACTGCGTGGTCGATGGTCGCAGCAGTGGTGGTGAAGCCGCCCAGCAACATGCCCCACAGCATGCTGATCAACTCCGCATCTGACAGCGTGTCGGCATCGTCGTCGTGTGCGCCGACCAGCATCGACACGATGTCGTGGCGGGGATCGGTGCGCTTGCGCTGTATGAGGTCGCCGAAGTAGGCCTGTAGCCTGGCGCTGCCCGCGTCCGCCGCGGCGAGCTGGGGATCGCTGGCGTGCGGGCTCAGGCCTTCTACAATGGCGCCGATGTCGGCTCCGAGCCCGAACATGTCGTCCTGGGGCAGGCCGAACAGTTCGGCGAAGACCAGCATGGGCAAGGCCAGCGCGAATTCCCGATGCAGGTCCACCGCCTCCCCGCGCTCCAGCGCGGCCGCCATGCCGTCCAGACGCGCTGCGACGATGCGCGCGATGCTCGGCCGCAGGTTGTCGATCTGGCCCACGGTGAAATCGCGAGAGATCAGCCGGCGCAGACGCGTATGCGTCGGTGGGTCCTTCATCGCTATCGTGGACGCCATCAGATTGAGCGACAGGCTGTTCGCCGCACGCGGGATATAGCGCGCCAGTTCGCCCGGCGCAGGTCCCCGAAACGCATCGCCCGTGGCCTTGAGCGCCCAGTAGATGTCGGCGTGGCGGCTCAACAGAAAGATGCCCGAGGCCGCGCGATGCACCGGATCGTGCTCGCGCAACCACCGCATGAACGGATACGGGTCGTGGATACACGCTGGCGACGCCAGTTCGGCGAAGGCGTCCCGGCCTGCCGTGGTTTCTTGCACGTCCATCTTAGTTACCTGTTGGCTGGCTGATCTGACCGGCGCGCACCAAGCGCGCCGGCAAACTGCGCAGAAGATCGCGATTCCCGGCGGCGTCCGCGCATCACCAGAGCACCGGCAACTCCTCGAACCCGCCAGTGATGATCTCCTTGCGCAACTTCAGTTCTTCGGGCGCCACGGCCAGGCGCAGCGCGGGAAAGCGCTGGAAGATCGAACCGAGCACCACCTTGAGTTCCAGCCTGGCCACCGCCAAGCCGATGCAGTGGTGCGGCCCGTAGGAGAACGCCAGGTGCGGCTTTTCATCGCGTCCGATGTCGAAGATTTCCGGGTCTTTGAAATGGCGCGGATCGAACGACGTCGCCGGCAGGCCGACCAGCACCTTGCTCTCCGCGGGAATATGCACGCCCGCGATGGTCACGTCGGTCCTCGGATAGCGCATGATGCCGTCCCAGCCCGCGCCCGGCGGGTACATGCGCAGGATTTCCTCCACCGCCTTGTCCACCAGGGATGGATCGCCGACCAGGCGTTCGCGCTGTTGCGGATGGCGGAACATGGCCAGCAGGCCGAATTCGAGCTGCGCGACGGTGCTCTCGTGCCCCGCCACCAGCATGCCCGCCGCCAGGCCGATCGCCTCTTCCTCGGTCGCCTTGCCCTTGTCGACCGCCGCGAGCAGATCCGTCAGCAGGTTGTCGCCCGGATCCTGGCGCTTGTCCCGCATCTTGCCGCGAATGTAGGCGCGCAATTCTTCCCAGGCTAGGCGCGAGGCGCTGCGCGGGCCGCTTTCATGCTGGTGCGTCATCACCTCGTCCGACAGCCCGGCGAAAAAGGCGTGATCCTCGTAGAGCACGCCCATCAGCGCGCTGATGACCATGGCCGGAAGTGGAAAGCAGAGGTGGCGTCGCAGGTCGGCGGGCTGGGGCTGGGCCGCCAGCGTCTCGAACAGCTGCGCGGCGATTGCATCGACCTGCTGCGCGAGCAGCTTCACCCTGAGGTCGCTGAAGGCCGGCGCCACGATCGTGCGTAACCGGGCATGCTCGCCCCCCTCGTGGGAGACCAGCCACCCCGGCGAACCGAGCATCACCGAATCGGGGGTGAATGCCGCCGGCGGCATTCCGGCGGGCCGGAACGCCGCGTCGGACAGCACCGCCTTGGCCTCGTCGTAGCCGGTCACCCACCAGCCTTCGTGCCCGGACGGGAAGCGCACGCGGTGGATCGGAGCGTTGGCGCGTAGTGCCAACATCTCGGGCGAGGGCTCAATGTGATCGACGCGCCACATCGGCAGCGTCGGCAAGGGTTGTTCGGACATGGTGGCACTTCACTCTCTAAGCGATGGAAGGGCGGAAGGTGACCGGCAGGCGCCGCGGGCAGCGGCTTCACGCGCGCTTGCGTTCAGTTCTGTTCGTCGACGATGATCGACGGGGAAGGCGGCCGGACCCTAGGGCCTCAAGGTGGCTTTAGCCAACTACCGAATCTTGTAGTTGCGCCCTAAGCTAAACGCCTGGTGGCGCAAAAAAATATGCGGAAAACTTTGTCGCCACGCGCTGCCATACGGAAACCTATTTCCGATGGGCATCCGCCTATGTTGGTTGGCTACATGCGCGTGTCGTCGGACTCCGACCGCCAGAGCACGGAGTTGCAGCGCGATGCGCTGCTCGCCGCCGGAGTTGATCCGCGTCACCTGTTCGAGGATCACCCCTCGGGCGCAAAGGATGACCGCACCGGCTTGGCGCGAGCGCTCGAATTCGTCCGGCCCGGCGACGTGCTGGTCGTGTGGAAACTCGACCGGCTTGGCCGCCCCTGCCGCTCCTGCCGCTCCTGCTCGCCATCGTGACCTCGCTCAAGGACAATCGGGTGGCGTTCCGCTCGGTGACCGAGAACCTGGACACCACGACGCCCTCGGGCGAATTCCTGTTCCAGTTGTTCGGCGCGCTCGCGCAGTATGAGCGGCTTTGACCCAGGAGCGTGTCGTCGCCGGCCTGGCCGCCGCGCGCAAGTGCGGTCGGATCGGCGGCTGGCAGCAGGCGATCACCGGCGAGAAGCTGGACGCCATCATCGCCGCGCTGGATGGCGGCATGTCCAAAGCGGCAGTATGGCGCAACTTCGGCGTCAGGCGAACCACGCTGCTCGAGACCTTGGCGCGGGTCGGTTGGATGGGCTCCCGTGGAGCGTCATCGGGATGACGACCAAGAGCGAAAGCTTGACCGTCCTATCGGACGCCGAGCATGAAGCCCTGCACGGCCTGCCGGATTTATACCTGGCCTTGACCGAAACCGAACTGGCGCTTGCCAGCAGCCGCCGCAGCCTCACCGCACGGGTTTATTGCATCCTGTCCAAAGCCAACCATGCCTTCTTTCGCTTTGACTGGAACGAGGTCGAGGACGATTGCGCCTTCGTGCTGAGTCGCTATTTCCACGGCGATGGGTTCGAGCGCAAGCTGATCATCAAGCACGAACACTACAGCCAGCGCGAGCGAAACGCTGCGCTGTTCTGCTACTGGCCGGGGGCGGCTGACTTCCTGCAGCAGCTCGCGCAGCAAGCCGCGCAAATCGTTCGGCGCGACGTGACGCCAGGATTCGTCGCCGCCGAGTTGATTGGCTGGCTCAATGAGCACAAGACCATCCGGCCCGGCTACACCGCCCTGCAAGAGCTGGTCAGCGAAGCCCTGTCCGCCGAGCGTCGGCGGCTGGGCGGTCTACTGGCGAAAATGCTGGACGAACAGGCCAAGGCCGCGCTGAGTCACCTCTTGGTGCGCGACGAGACCCTGTCCCAATTGGCGGCACTCAGGCAGGACGCCAAGGATTTTGGCTGGCGGCAGATGGCTCGCGAGCGCGAGAAGCGCGCCACGCTGGAGCCGCTGCACGGGATCGCCAAGGCGTTGCTGCCCAAGCTCGGCGTCTCGCAGCAAAACCTTCTGTACTACGCGAGCCTGGCGAATCTTCTACACCATCCACGACCTGCGCAATCTGAAGGCCAATCAGATTAACCTCTATCTGCTGTGCTATGCATGGTGCGCTACCGGCAGCTCTCTGACAATCTGGTCGATGCGATGGCCTATCATATGAAGCACTTGGAAGACGAGAGCAGTGCGGGTGCAAGCAATCCTTTGTCGCGGAGCAGGTGCGCCGTCAGCAAGACACGCCACAGGTCGGTCGCCTGCTGTCGCTTTACATCGACGACAGCGTGCCCGATCCCACGCGTTCGGCGATGTACGCCAGCGCGCCTACAAGATCATGCCCCGCGATACGCTGCAAACCACGGCACTGCGCATGAGCGTGGAGTCGGTGAGCAAACTGGCTTTGCATTGGCAGGCGGTGGACGGCCTGGCCGAGCGTATCCGTCGGCATCTTCGACCGCTGTACGCCGTGCTCGATCTCGCCGGCACCGACCCGGACAGCCTGTGACTCGTGGCGCTGGCCTGGGCCAAGGGTGTGTTCGCCAAACAGCAGCGCCTATCGCAACGGCCGCAGATGTCCAGCAGCCACGCTGCCGAAACGCTTGCAGCCGTGCCTGCTGACCTTCGACGCTGATGGCAAGCCATCGGGCCTGCAAGCCGACCGCTACGATGCGCTGGCGGCCGAGCTGCAAGCGCAATGGCTGGCCTTCAACCGCGAGCTGAAACAGGGGAAGCCGATACACCTAGAATACGACAAGACCTCGCAGAAGCTGACTTGGCGAAAGCCCAAAGGCGAGAACCAGAAGACCCGCGACAAGGCGTTCTACGAGCAACTGCCATTCTGCGACCTGGCCGACGTGTTCCGCTTCGTCAACGGCCAGTGGCAATTCCTATCAGCGCTGACACCCTTGCAGCCGCGCTATGCAAAGAAGGTCGCCGACGCCGACAGCCTGATGGCGGTCATCGTCGCGCAGGCAATGAACCATGGCAACCAGGTCAGGGCGCGCGCCAGCGACATCCCGTACCACGTGCTGGACAACGCCTACTTGCGGGTCACCTGGGTAGCTTGGCCGGTCCCGGTTCTTCAAGCCCTTATCCTTTAGGGAGCGGGCCTCGCGCTGGGTCCACCCGACTGACCGTGCGCTATGGCGCTGCCCCATTCTCAAGCAGGCCCGCGCCTGACTTCGAGCCAGCCTCGCGCGAGTTCCTGTCCCGCCGAACCCGTGGCGAACCTTCCCAATTTGGCCCCATAGCGCGATTGGACAGCCGACAAGTACCGTGCTTTACCCGAGGCGAGCGGACGCCGCCGAACTGGATGCGCCGACCAGCAATCAAACTGACGCATACCAATCTTCCGGAAACGGAATGAACGGCCACGTCACATCGTTGTCGTTCGCGGCTGTAGGTTCTGTTCCTCGCGTTTGGGGATCGACCTGCCGGTCCTTCAACGCAAGATCACTTGGCGCGGTATCCGCCGCCAACCTGAAATCAATTCGCATACTAAGCTCCCGTATCGGAAGCACGTGTTCTATATGGTGGGATCCCCGAGAGAGGTAGCCCCTGTGCCGCTGAGCCAAAATGCGGCCCATCCGGGTTCTCGTCAGTTCAATTGTAGACCCGATCGAGGATTCGCTGCGGTCTCTTCCGATCACAAACACGTGCTGAGGCGCGATCGTCCCCGTAGGACGGGGCTGCGCCTCCTCGCCGAAGCAGAAAGTGAACCTTTACGCTGCCTGTCCAGGCCAATGGATATCCGGGATTTTGCTTGTCCCTCTCGGGGCTGGAACGCCGCCGCCCGCGCTTCATTTAAGCGGGCGGCATTTTAATGAGAACAGCCTAATTGCGAATTTCAAGGACGGTGGCCCAAATCAATGGCTGCGGCCTGTTTTGCATCGCCGAATTTGGTATCTATTCTGACGGAACAGGCGCCTATTCATTCCATTACCGGCCCCATCACGGCATCTGTCGGTGACTGAGAGCTGCTCGTGCTCCGCCCTTAGGCGAAGCCATCCCATGCTAACCAGAAAGAAACAAGTCATTCCCCTGACCGCTCGACGCGCTCAGTTGGCGGACGAAGCCCGCCGCTGCGCAGAGGCGGCACCGCCCGGAGCGAAGCGCGAAACGCTGCTCGCGGCGCGCATAAGCGAAACCGCCCTCCAGCTTCAGCATTGGATTAGCTCCCCAGGATTGAGAGCGCCGAGCTAATGACAAGGGCCGACCCAGTCGGCCGCCTCTTTTCTTTGGGCGTAGCTGTGACGGCTCGACTGGCACCAACCGGAGAAGGGGCGTAGTCGTCGGCCGGAACGATCCGATAGCCGGGCGATTGCTCCTTGAATTGGAGTTGCGTCATGCGTCGTGCGCAGTCGATCCTGCCGCTGGATCGGCTCGACCGGGCTGGTGCGCGGGGCGGAGAAGGAAGATAAGCCGGCAGCTTGAACCCGAGCGGCTTCGGGAGGTTAGCTCGGCGCAGCGCCATCCAACCGCGCCAGCCCAGCCTCGATCACGATGATATCTTTCTCGATCTGCTCGACAGTTGTCTGGAAATCAAAACCTGTACGTCCTTTTAGGCCCGCGGCCAGCTTCCGGCGCTGCATGTGCAAATCGTCGAGAGCCCTCCGGTCTTGCAGGCTAACGTAACCATCCACAATGAGTTCGATCGCACTTGGCATCCCCGACCGCAGTCCTTTATCAAATCGCCCGGCGAAACTTACCCCGGCGACGCCGTTCAAAACGGCATCTCTTCGCAAAGGAGGGCAAGGGGGCTGCACATTTCAATGGAAAGAGACCGGCTCCCATTATCGCAATGCCCATTGTTCATCCCTATTGAGATCAGCCCATGGGCTGCCTTCTATCACGCGCCGCTGCCCCAAAGAATTATTTAGAACCCAAACGCGAGACTGATTTGCTGCAGCATAGCTAACGCCCAATGCGGAGTTATATGACGGTTGGCCTCTTACGAGAGGTCCGGGCTCAGCCTTCCGCCGAAGGCATACGGCAGCAATCGCGGCCGTAATTTTTTCCAGTCGTCGAGCAAGGCCGGCAAGACCGACCGGGTCAAACCAGCATCGTCCATCAGGACCATCGGGATTACCGACGTCCCCATCAACCGCGCAAGACCTTCCTCACACTCGAGGATTGCGCTGATCACCAGCTCTCCGAGAGTTGGGCATGGACATCAACTTGCGCTGCAACACCACTTCAACGCTCAAGCCCAAGATCAATTGCAGTCGGATGTTTGCGGGCGGATGGTTTTTCTGTGTTAACACGCGTTCGACGGTGGTCGCACCTAAACCCTCCGTCCATATTCGGCACTGAAGATAGACCGCACACAATAGGTCATACACCTGTTTCTCAGTGACGGCCGGACCCGTGCTAAGTCGGTGCAAACCTTGTCCGATAGCGAAACAATCGCCTGAAATTCCAGAGTTTGGTGGTTCAGCGCGGAGCGAGATGAAATCGATTCCGCTTCTGAGATCCGGCTGGAGCCGGTGACCTGCTTCTTCAGAGCGGAGTGACCGTTGAACGTGTGGCCCAGCTCATGATCGAACAGGTGATCAATCGCTGCAAGAGCGATGTCAGAGGCGTACTTCGCGCGTGCTGGATCCCTCGGCTGCCAGTTGCGTGCGCGGTGGTCGTCAGATCACACGATTTGCCAACCCAGTTCGGCTCGAACCACCGACCTCCTGTTCCAAAGTCAAGAGCGTCGCCGCCCGTTGATTATCGAGTTGCAGAGCTGGCTGCGCGAGCAGCATGCCAAGCTCTCCAGGAACAACGACACGACCAGCGCGAACAATGCAAGCGGGGGCACGGCAGAGCCAGGCTCGCGCCTACGCCGCCCCCCAAGCTACTTGAAAAGTTAATTGGGGGCCGCCGGCTTCGCGGCCGATGGCGGGGTCGTCGACTCGGCTGCTGCCGGTGGAGAGCGGCCGACGATGACACTGAGCACGCCTTGGCCCCATAGCCGCCGCGCGACTTTCTCGGTGTCCTCCAGCGTCACGGCATCGACCAGGACGTTGAGCTTCTCGATATAGTCGATCGGCAGTTCGTCTAGCTGATATTGCAACAGCGCCTGGGCGAGCTTTGACGACGTATCGAGCATCAGCATCTGCGAGCCCTTCAGATACGACTGGGCCTCATCCAGCTCTTTCTGGGTCGGGCCCTCCTTGGCAATGCGGCGGATTTCCTTTTCGATCAGATCGAGGGTTTGGCCGGCACGGTCGGTGCCGGTGCCGGTACCACCGACAAACACCGCGGAGTGCTCCATCCAGAGCAGCGATTCATGGACCGAATAGGCCAGCCCGCGTTTCTCCCGGACCTCTTGGAAAAGTCGCGACGACAACCCGCCGCCGAGGATATGGTTGACGACGTACCCCGCCATGAAATCCGGATCATTGCGGCGGATGCCGGGACCGCCGAACTGCAGGATGGTCTGCGGCACATCGAGTGGAATGAAGGCGCGCTGCGGCGGCTTTGCCGCTAGCACATCAGGAACGGGCCTAAGGTTAGCTTTGGCGGGCAAGCTGCCAAACGTCTTGTCGAGCAGTTTGCCGAGCGTATCGGCGTCAATATCGCCGACGACCGCAATCCGCAGCGTATCCTTGGCGATCACGTGGCCGACATAGTCCCTCAGGTCGGCGACAACGATTCTTGGCACGCTATCCAGCGTTCCCCTCGATCCCCGGCCATAGGCATGGCCGCCGAACGCGATTTCGAGGAACTTTCGTTCGGCGAGCGCGCTGGGGTTGGTGCTGTCGCGGCGTAGCCCCGAGAGCACCTGGGCACGAATCCGCTCGACGTCGCTGGCCTCGAAATGCGGCGCGGTCAGCGCCATGCGCAGGAGATCGTAGGCCTCCTCCTTGTTGCCTTTCAGCATGCGCAGCGAGCCGCGGAAATGATCCCGGGTCGAGGAGAAGTTGAGTTCGATGGCGCGGCGATCGAGACGCTCGCGAAAGGTTTTGGAATCGAGGTCGGCGGAGCCTTCGTCGAGTAGATCGGCGACCAGATTGCCCACGCCGGGCTTGTCGGCCGGGTCCTGAGCCGCGCCGCCATCGAAGGCATATTCCATCGCGATCAGGGGAACGGTGGCGTCCTGAACGAACCAGGCCGCGATGCCGCCGGTGGAAACCACCCGCTGGATCTTTCCGGCGGCCTGAGACGGCGCCGAAGAGAACATCATCATCGCAACGCAGGCGCTGCCGATCAGCGCCGAGCGGCAGGTTAAGCGGTTGATCACGAGCGCTTCTCCTCGCGTTTCGGCGCGGCATCCTTGATGAGGTAGCCGGTCACCGAGCGTTTCTTGTCGAGCCATTTTTGTGCGGCTTCGCTGACCTGCGCGGCGGTGACCGCGCGAATGCGGTCCGGCCAGCTTATGATATCGTCGATGCTCAGCCCCGTGGTGAGCGCGCCGCCATACCAGCCCGCCAGCCTCTGCTGGTTGTCCTGGGCGTAGATCGCTTGCGCGATCAACTGCGTCTTGACGCGCTCGAGGTCTTCGCCGCGGGCCGGATTTTGCGCGATTTCGGCGATCACGCCATCGATCACGAGTTCGATCTGCGAAAATTCCACGCCGGGTTTCGGCGTCACTGAGATGGAGAACTGCGAAGCATCGAGCGCGATGTCGGCGTAGCCGGCGCGGGCAGAGACCGCGAGCGGGCGGTCGATCACCAGTGCCCGATACAGATAGGAATTGGAGCCGCCACCCATCAGTCGCGCGAGCACGTCGAGCGCCGGGCTTTCGCCGGCGGTCGCTGTGGCTGCGGAAGGCACGAGATAATAACGGCGCAACCCGGGCTGCTCGACTCGCGGATCTGACAGTGTCACGGTGCGCGGCGCCGCCGGGATGGGTTCTTGCGGACGCATGCGTTTGGCGGGGATCACCGGGTGCGCAGGGATATCAGCGAAATTCTTCTCGACCAGAAGACGGACTTCATTGGCGTCGACGTCGCCGGCGATGACCAGGATCGCGTTGTTTGGCGCGTAGAAGCGCTTGTAGAAGGCGAGCGCATCCTCGCGATCAAGTTTCGCGATCTCCTGGCGCCAGCCGATCACGGGCCGGCCGTAGGGGTGGTTGAGGTAGAGCGCAGCCATGATCTGCTCGGTCAACCGTGCATCCGGATTGTTGGCGACCAGCATGTTGAATTCTTCCAGCACGACGTCGCGCTCGGGCAGCACGTTCTCCTCCTTCAGGATCAGGCCGGTCATGCGGTCGGCTTCGAACTCCATCATCCGCGCGAGCTGCTCTCTCGGCACGCGCTGGAAATATGCGGTGTAATCGAGCGAGGTGAAGGCATTCTCGTTGCCGCCGACCCGCTGCACGGTCTGAGAGAATTCGCCGGCCGGATGGTTGGCCGTTCCCTTGAACATCAGATGTTCAAGGAAATGCGCCAATCCCGATTTGCCCGGCTTCTCGTCGGCGGAGCCGACCTTGTACCAGATCATCTCCGTCACCACCGGCGTGCGGTGATCGACGATCACCACAACTTGCAGGCCGTTCTGAAGCATGAAGCTCGCCGGTCGTTCCCAGGTGGGTGTGATCTGAGCAAGAACGCTCCTGTTCACAGGAACGTCCTGGGAGCTAGGATCCCGGCTATTTTCCGTTTTGTATTCGACCGTCAGCGCGGTACGCGCCATCAAGGCCAGGGCAAAAGTGACAGTGCCTAGCACCTTGATTGTCAGGGAGCTGGAATTCTTCATGTCATGGCCTTTGGTCACCTAGAGTTTCACGTTCTGCAGCGAACACCGACAAAGCAGTGAGCCGCACGCCGTTGGCAAGAAGCGGAGCAAAAGTCAGGCCAATGACCCGACGCTTCTGCGCACGGGCCGCTGCGCGGCCAACTGGACGCAAGCGAAGCGCAACGCCCGAAAGCCAACCCGCACTTGTTTGTTATCCTCCAACATGCTGCGAACACGACATTGCACACGAACCCGCACGACAATTCGCCGCCTCACGCTGGCCTCAATCCTGCGGAGCCACATGCCGCATCGAGGGCCGTTGTCCCACTTTTCTGAGACCCTACGACTTCGTTTCCGAAGGGCTCGAACGGCTCGTCGCAGGGAGCCGCACCAACGCTACTAGGAAAGGACTTCCACGCCTGTTTACGTGCAAGGCTTTCTCGCGCGTCAGGACACGAGCCCCAGCAGGTCGAGGAACTGACGACCTCGCTGAGGGGGATCATCGAGCAGCTCGGCGGCGACACGACAAGGTAATTGGAGCGTGCGCACCAGCTCAATAATCGGAGGTTTCGATGAATTCTCTTCGGGTCCAAGCCGCGCCGTCCCGGCATGCTTTACACGGGCGGCCCTGTCCACAGGCGATCCGCATCAGTGCTCGCTAGGATCATAGCTATCGATTGATGTCCGTAGTCCCGGATGGGTCCGCTTCACTACCACAGGTCCGGATCTATTCCTTCCACCCCATAGAGGGTAACCAGTAGATCCCGGTCGCTTCCATCGCGACCGATCGCACCGATGTTCGGCCAAATAGTCGCGCAGCGCATGCAGTTGCGAGGTCACCGTGCCGAACACCGCGGTTGGCCCTCTCGCGATCGACGCATACATTTTCTCGCTGCCGACATCGAGAAAGGCTGCACGCGGATCCAATACCGCCAAGTTACTCATTCGCGCCCTCATGTGCTTCTGCCGTCCATTCTAACGCGAAGTCCCGCCAGGAGGCCAAACGGGCTATGAAATTGCAAACCTCTCCAACGGGAAGCGCAATGCTCGCCATAATATGCAATCGCCAGCGATCGGAACCAACCTCAGGGCTGGGCAACGAGTGCATCAGAGGATCAGCGGCCATACTGCTCCCGACGGCCCTCCCCAGGCCAGGATGTCGAGTTCATGACCCGTGTGCAGCGCCGGTTCGGAGCTGGGGGCTGGTCTTTGGCTTGCGGAGAGATCGTCAACCGTCATGGTGAGGAGCGCCGCCTTCGGCGCGTCTCGGACCATGCGGGCCGAGCTCATCCGGCGAACTCGAACTATCATATGCGATAGCCCTGCCGGGAAGAGGGGCCGTTCAACGACGCACTTGGTTAAGTAGATTTCCTGAAGCGCCGGCACAGCGATCGTCCATGCACCGAAAGCAGCGCTCGCGTAGCGAAGTCACCCGGCTGAATTTCCATGGCTGCATCGTGTTCGGATAACAATCCTCCCTTGTTGACAAGGAATGCAAGAAATTCAGACGATTCCTATTCAAAGGTGAGAGTGGAAGGTCTCCCTAGCTCCGCCGGATGGGCACTATCGATCCTTGCCATCAATCGCCCCTCACGTTTGCAGAGATTCGTATCTCACCAACGGCGTGGGCGAGCAACATCCCAAAGGACCATGCGGCGAGCGTACAAGCCATATGGGCAGCACCTTCAGGCGTTCGTCACCGTTTTCCAGTGTTGAAATTCATGATTTGCTGCATCAAGGCGCGATGAAGAATTTGTGTTCTCGACTGCGGCCGACGGCGCTCGAAATCGTACCTTCGGGACCGATGCCGACACACGTCGATCATAATGACATGGCGCTCCGGAGGGCGGCAACGCCGCCACATTTCACAAGAAAGCTGCCATTCAAATCATTTTCGAGAGAGCTTGAATCGTACGTAGCGTCATATTGTACGCTTTCGATCGCGTAGAGTTGCGCTCCGCTTGCGCAATTATGACGACATTTGTCGCGGACGTGTCGACTACCGGACACTACCGCACTTGGCATGAGTGATGCTTTTTGGAACAAGCGAGACGTTAGACCAACCCATCGATGCATGTCCACACGGCAACTGCCCTATACTGCAGGACTGGGCGCGCTAGGGGGAAGAGCCGTGGCGCTCTCTTCATCTGTCACAGCCGCGCTTACGAGCGTGCCGTGTCGCGCTGATTGACGATTCGAGAATGATGCAACAGCGGACCGGCATGAGGAATGCAGATCGACGGTCCCCCTCAAGAGCTCTTTCTTCCAAACGCGGAGCGCGGAAGTGGATAATATACAATCAATGACTCTACAGGAGCTGCGCTCTACCATCGGCGGCAGGATCCTGGAGGTAACTACGACAACGGGCTGTGTCGTCGGATGTTCTTATTGCCAGCAGGACAAGTTTGCCGAACGGCAAAGAACGATATCCGACGTGAAGCATCTTTCTCTCCAAGATTTCAAGCGATGCCTGGCGCGCGTGCCAGCTGCTATCGACATCAGCTTTTCCGGGTATTCGGAGCCTTGGCTCAATCCGGCTTGCACCGAAATGGTTGAGCATGCCTACGCGTGTGGCCATGGAGTCCGGATTTTCACAAGCCTCGTAGGAATGAACGGGCGGGATCTAAGACGCTTGCGTGCGCTGCAGTTCCGCGTTTTCCTGGTGCACGTTTTTGATGACGGCACGCACATGGACAGTGGTCTTGTCACGAGTAACTATGTCGATTTGATGCGCCAACTTGTCGATGCCGACATTTCATCATTGCTCTTCATAGTCATGGGGGAGGTGCATCCCGCACTTGTCGACATAATTCCTGACGAAGCGCTGCTTCGCTCGCGACCGCCGCGCAGCAGGGCTGGCAGCGGCGAGCTTAAGATGGTTGAAGCACGACAGCAATTCCTTGGAGCACTGACATGTCCTGACGAACGGCAATATCGTAATGTTCTTCTCCCAAACGGCGATGTTACTTTCTGTTGCATGGATTTTGAGCGACGACACGTTTTGGGCAACCTCCTCCGCGACAGGTACAAGGATCTCTTCGAAGGGGCGACTTTCTGCAACATTGCCGATCGCATGAACGGAGCAGAGGGTTTTCTGCTTTGTCGATCGTGTGAATTCGCCGAACCATTAACGTCCGAACGCTGATCTTTGAGAGAAGTTGCCTCCCTGCCTGATCGAAGCGAATTGCGAGCTCTGGCGAGAGCGGCCTTACAGCTCATCATCATATCAGCCGCGGGGACGACCCTGCCACGAACGGAGGATCGCCATGTCCTGGAGCATTTTGTTGGTCGCCGGCCTGCTGGAGGTCGCCTGGGCAATCGGCCTCAAATACACCGAGGGCTTTACCAAGCTCGTTCCGTCGGTGCTCACGCTCGCGGCCATGGCCGGTAGCGTGATCCTGCTCGGCCTCGCTCTGAAGACGCTGCCCATTGGAACTGCCTATGCGGTCTGGACCGGCATTGGTGCGGTCGGCACCGCAGCGCTCGGCATCATCCTGTTCGGGGAGCCGGCCGCCGCGTTTCGCCTTGCCAGCATCGGACTGATCGTCGCCGGCATTGTTGGGCTGAAGCTCGTGTCCTGACAAAATACATCGATAGCATTGACCCCCACCAGGTCAGCGCCGCAACGATGGCCGAGGCCGGCACCGTGATTGTCCAGGCATGGACAATTGGGCTGGCCGCGTTCCAGCGCACCGCCGTGGGGCGCGGCTTGGAGTGGCCGAGGAAACTAGCCATGAACCAGATGCCGATGCAGGCCCTCTGGGCCGAGACCTGCTGGCCGCGACTCTCAGTTGTCGCAATGCGAAAGCCCATGGTGCGGACGATACGGCAGCCGCCCATCAGCGTCCCCACCGCCATTGCGTTTGGCACGATAGCACCGGCCAGAATGGCACGAACAATTCGCTGCCGAGCTCACATGCGAATAGAACAGCAACGGATCCCCAGCTATCCGGCTGATCTACGGGCGGCGGCCAAAAAAGGTCGCATGCCGGAGTCAGGCAATCCTTGGTCTGCGGAGCAGCAGGGGTGAAGATGCATCACAGAGCGATGTGATCGGCAGATCGTGTTCGTTTGCTCCGCACTGCTTGCGACCATCCCGCGCCGGCACGATCACGGACTGCCGACCAGTTCAACTCTTACATCGGATCAGTCAGGTGAGCTTGCGACAGCTCCGAGCCTCGAACCGGGTACGGCTTCATTGTTTCGGTTGTAAAGAAGCTGGAGCACCTAATCTCTTTCGCAGGAGCGTTCACAAAAATCATCGACCTGAGGCGCCGGCGCGCGACATGCGATTGGTGTTCGACCTCAGACCGGCGGCTTGTTTGCACAATGACCGCTCTTGTCGCGTAGACGACATCGCGATTGAAAATGCCGGAAGCTTGCATCGCATCCCTCGACACAGTGTCTGCACACCACGAGGGCGTCGGAGCGACGCGGCGACCTCAGGGGCTCAAGCTTCATTGAAGGCACGGACGACCTGCTCGGGAGATGATATGCGATCGGATGTTCTTGTTCGGGCCGCCGCTGTAGTTGCGCTCGCCACATGCGATGTTGCTCATTCGGCGGATATCGAGCCAGTGGTGAGCGGGCCACGCTGTTTTCTAGCCATATGAACAGATGTATTGCCTTCTCTGGCATTGTTGTGATCGGCGCCTCCAACGCAGGTTCACACGTCTTTGTCACCGAAACGGCACGTGTTGTGTTACGCCTGTTGCCCGCACGGTCAAACGCTGGACTACGTCGCAGCAGCCGTGGCTTGGAAAGGCAATCCCGGCTGATATCGCCAACAGCAGCGAAAGTTTCCGAGAAGGGACCTATCTGGCTTCCCGCGGCAAACGCCGCAATTCGACTACCATCGTTTCGATGGCCCCCTCGGAGCCGGTGTTGAGCAAGCGCTCACACCTGCTCGGTCCGTCAGATTTGAGTGCGCGTATAAAAGTTTGGGGGACAGCATCTGGCGGCCTCTGGGAATCAGCTCTGGGAATGTCAAAGCCTGAGAGTTAGAGTCGTGGAGTGGAGGTAGGCTGCATCCCAAGCCACATTGGTGTTGCCTACCTTGCCCAGTGGTGCCTTGAACCCCACTGGGCTTCTTTCTTTCCGCTCAACCTCTACCCGTCGGAATCTGATGTTGTTTCCGTGCCACGCCATTGTCTTGTTAGGCCGGAGAACTCCGTCTTCTTCCGAGGCGAATGCGTCTCTCTCTCGAACTCAAAAGGCGGCGCCCTGGCATGACCGGGAGTCCAAGGTTTGCAAGAACCACGGCCCAGATGGTGTCGTTTCCTGCGGAGCCGCGACCTCGTGACTGTCAACTCACGCGGAGCCGATTATCGCACATTCTAGTGTGGGGAATACCCGTTAAGGATGTGCATTCACGTCATCAGAACAGCGGGCTGGCCCACCCCCTAACCGAACGCACGCTCGATATAACCAAGGTACGGCAAAGCTGCCCGCCCATAAGCCCAGTCCGGCACTATCAGCCGCGCGTTGCGCAGCGTGGTATCGTCCCCCCGAATATCGCGTCCAATCGAGCACGAGACCGTTACGGACCAGCCATTCTCCGAGATCGGTGCCATGAGCTGAACAGGTCGCCGTCGTCCGTCCACACTCATCCTTCAGGACTGACAGGCAACTGACTTCGCGATCTTCAATGAAGCCTTCAAGATTGCTCGCGGTCCTGAGGCCACATTGATATAGATTGCCGTTGATATCTCGGCACATTTGAGTCTTGTCCGGCGCATCGATGCCCCAGAGCCGAACGCGTGTCCCGTGAATTTCAAGGGTGTCGGTGCTGATGACCTTTGCCGGCCCCGTCAACTCGCCGGCCAACACGATTGTGCACAGTGCGAGCATGGTCAACACCACGATCAATCCATGCATGGCGATCTTCTTTGTCGAACTGCGAACATTCCCGCCGAGTGCAGCAGAGCATTGGCAAGCGCCGAGAGGCGCTCCATCGCAGCAGTGCTTAGGAGGGTGCTAATGTTCCATAGGTAAGCTCGTTCGACGGATGAATCCTCTTTTATCAGCAGCGCAAGACGCCCCCGTCCAACCTCGCCCGCGATGCTCTGCGACCAGGCTGCTGCGCTGACCGCATCCGGCCTTTGCTCCACGTCGTTGCGGCAATCCGCCTCGGCCGCATCGCGCACCAGCAGGTCGAACTCCGTGGTTTGCGTCCGCTGATTAGCGAGCAAGCCGGCGCAGACGGCCGGCCGCAAGTCGGCGAGATATGATTTCCCGGTCGCCTTGTGCGGAATGAGCATAAGCTCGGCCGCATCGCTGTGACGGACAGCAGCGAGCGCGCGCCGCCAGGGACCGCTGCAGCCGGTCGCTATCAGGGAAAGCGTATGCATCGCTTGAGCAAAACGGGCGACCCGACGGCCATCGTTGTTATCAACGGCAACATGCCTTCTACAGGCGATGGGCGACAGATCCGCCCGCAATCGCGCCGCCCAATTTGCTTTGCGAGCGCCGGCACAGCCAGATCAGCGACCAGTTGGACCAAGGCCACAACTGCATAGGAAACCGCGAACCATGCGATATTATAGAGGTTGGCGGCGTCGAAGCCCGCGCCATAGAGGGCCCAAAACGCGACCCAGACAAATATGCCGGACTGATACGCGGTCGAGAGCGCAAGCGCCTTGCTGTACTGCAGATCGCGATAGGCGGTGTCGGATGGAATGAGCCGCTTGGCGAGCGCCTGGATCGCAAACAGCGGCAATAGAAGCGTCGTGACATTCATACCATATTGCGGCAGGTCGGTCGGAACAAAGAGGACGCCTTGCAGCAAGAGGCCGAGCGCAAGACCAAAGGCAGCCGGCGCCGCGCCGAACAACAGGAACAGCGTCGAGCCGAGGACGAAGTGCACCTCGGAGACCCCAACCGCAAAGTGCGGGAGAATCTCGAAGAACGTGAACACAAGCCCCGTCGCGGCCATGGCTTGCACAGCAAATGACAGGGCGCCCCGCTCGCGCATATTTTCGACCACAAGCTTGGCGGCGACGCCGCCCGTCGCAAGGCCTGTCGCGTAGCTCAAGCCGAGCTTGGCGCCTGTTCCTATTCCCGGTTCGATATGCATGGTCTCAAGTCCTGCCTGTCATTGTACTCGGGGTCTTAGCTCAAGAATTTGCCGGGCCGTCTTTTGGCTGACGGTTGGAAACGGCACTTCACCTTCCCCACCCTCGGTCAACCGGTCAACGTCCTGTCTCGCCAATCGAATTGGGGGTGCACTCAGCCTTCGCTCGGACTTCGACATGTCGATAGCAACAGCTATGCCAGCGCCGCCACCGCGGTTAAGGCTCTGATTTCGCTTTGAAAAGCTCCGCAGCGCGCGACATTCCACGTGTTCTGTAGCTGACATGCTCTGGGCGAAATTGAACACACATGGCGCCGCTGTCTTTGCTCAACCTGTGCCGTTTCGAACAAACATTCTCGCTCGCCCATTGAAGCGGAAATCCTCTGGCCGCTGGCGCGAAGGCACCGGTTCGGCATCAATCTTGCTCGACCTTGTTCAAGGACGGCGCCTCGAGCGCCGCCAAATGTTTGGCGGGCTCGTCGAATCGGAAAACCTCTCATTGCCTCCAAGGGCTTGCTGGGTCGTCCGATTGATCTTGCGGCCAAGCACGCACGAACATGGAAATAGCGACGATCCGTCCAAACTGTGGAGCCGGCATTTGCGGGATCGCAGCATCATCTCTCAGCGACGCGCCCGGCAAATTCCGCTGCACCATCTGCGACGAAGTTCTGGACGTGTTTGACCGTCCCGGGGGAACGCCTATCGCGTCGCAGTGGCGGCAAACCGGATGCTAAAGTGAACATGGATCAACTTACGCCCGGTAAGACTGCCGTCTCCGGACAGACGGCGGCCGCCTCAATGCTGCGCATTCGCGCTGCTGGGCGATCGTATCAACCCGTCGGCTCTCGAAATCGGAACGCTGGTGTCCTCGACGCCGGTCGCTTTCCGTACACATGCGGGCCTTGTCGTGATCTTCCGCTATGGTGTTGTGGTGCTCATCGGGTTGTCGCCCTCGGAGGAAACCGCTCTGATCGATACATTGAGGTCGCGCGTCATCGATGAACTCAGCTCCTATGAAGAGGAGAGCGCGCAGGTGCAGCTCTGCAACGACCAGGACGCGGAGGTCATCCTGCCGGGCGGTCGGATTTGTCTCAGCGAGTTTACCGACGACCGGCTGCTTCTGATCGCCGATACGCTGGCCAAGAGCACGGCGCTGGAGCGAGATGAGCGCCGTGTCGCCGCGGTGTTCGACGTGATCGAACCCTTTGCACGTGAACTAGCCGAGCGCGGCCGGACGCCGCGGGGCCGCAGGTCTCCAACTGATCGGCAATGCGCTCCTGGTCCAGCAGCGCGTCGCGGGCCGCGTCGCCATTGCCGAAAAGCCCGACGCACTCTGGGACAAGCCGGAGCTCGAGCGGTTCTATTCGCGTCTGAAAGACGAGTACGAACTGAAGGAGCGTCTTGAGATGCTCGAGCGCAAGCTGTCGGCCATCTCCGGAACAGCCAACGCACTGACGGACATCATCGACACACGGCGCTCGCTGCGTCTGGAGTGGGTTATAGTCGTGCTGATCGTGATGGAAGTTGCGATCGGATGCTTTCAGATTATTACAGTAGCTCACTGAAGTGCGGCTACCGCAGCACGCGAGGCGCCTTCGTGGGCTTTGAGCGGGCTGACTAACCGATCAGACCGGCATTGGCGGGAGACGCGCCGTTCGGCCGCACACTCAGCCGCGGATTTCGGCCATGTCTTCGCCGTGTTCGTGCACGCGAGGTAAATCCGGTGCGGCTCGCGAACCCAGCAAATAAACGAGGCGACTTCCGGCGCATTTCCCTGGGTATCGGGCAAGGATATGGGGTGATGGCGTACACGCGCGGAGCGTTTATCTCGACCAGGAAAGACGACTCTTTGCCCGCTATGCAGGGGACCGCCACTGAGCTTGTCTGCTATTCTCTATTGGATCGCAGAATACTTTGCCGGGCCTCTCCGGCCGTCCACCAGCGCGCACCCAGCGACTACCGGAACAAGGACAGCCGATTTCAACCAAAGCGCCTCGATGAGTTGAGCGACCGCCTTCGCCGCTCTGGGTGCATCGCCGCGGCTCGGTCGTCGACCTCTCCTGCCGTGATTTCCCTTGCTTGGGAATTAGTGAAGAGTTCCATGAACCGCACCATTTCCAGCGCAAGGAGCGTGCTGCAACTGAAGATGAACCTCAGAAGTACGGATCTCGTCCTCACCAACAGGGAAGTCGCCGAGCTTGACGGGGCCGGGGACTGCGACCGGGCTGCCTGCAATAGCGGCTCCGCGTCGACGATAAACGCTAAACGGATGAAAAGGACTGCGCAGCGAATTTCGACGCGGTTTTGACCTCGCAACCAAGCGCCTGATGTCCCCCGTTCCGATTGGACGTTCCATCTACAGGGACTTTCCCTTAAAGCGCTCTGGACACTCACGTGCCGCCGGCAGCTCCCCTCAAATCCGCTTCCGAACGGATCCCGGCATGGCGGTCCTTCGCTGGTTCGTTCAGCAGCCCGGCGAGCCGGAGGCCTTCAAGGACCCCTTCGAGCCGCTGTACGCGAACTATGGCGGCGAGCAGCGAAACGGCCTCCTCCCGATGGACGGCGAAACGAACGTCAGGCGCTCGCTGAACCAAGACGTCAAGCAAGGAAGGTCAGCAACGTGGTGGCGTAAGGTCGAGACCACATCACTCGCAAGATAGGTCGCCAAATCAGCTTTCGGCGGCGGATCAAAGTCCAACGCGACCTCGGCGCGCTTCTCGATCGCTTGTCGTTTCAACTCGCCCTGCCGTCTTGCATTGATCGAGAGCATGAACACCGCATCCGCGAGCTTCTCACGCGGCAAGCTTCTCAGTTCGGCTATGCGGGCCTGGATGTCGTCGACCGAACTCTCACGGCGCGCCTGTGCTCGCCGCGCGTTGGTGGCTGCTTTGCTCTTTTGTACTCGAACCATCGTCATGCTCTCCGCCCGACGATATATCCTGCCGATTCGGTCGAATGAAAGTGCAAAATTGTGTGCTGCATGCGGGCGGCCCGGCTGACGAACGCGGAACCGGCGGTCCCGAAGGAGTCAGATTGCGCTAATTTCGTGATCTGCTCGTGCTTGGCGGCTACTAGATCTTGGCCTGGTGCACTGGAAAGCGCCGCTTCAGGTCCGTGGCACCGCTTTCGGCACCATGTCTCGTCTCGAACTCAGTGTTCGCACAGCCACTTGGATCGCAGCCACTCGTCGGGAGACCTCGCGTTGCATTCCGCACGCTAAGGTCCATTTTCAAGAATTGGGTCCGGTATGGTTGCGGAGCCACTCGTCTTTGATGAGATCGGTCGACCGGGCCTCGAACTCATCATTCAACGCGAGCTGAGCAGTAGATTGCGAAGTGCGTTCGAATATAGACGGTTGGCATCAAGATTGCGCTTACCGGGCTCTGCCTAGTCGTCCGTGAAGAAGGCTGATTTCTGAGTTCGTCAGAAGGCCGAGGGAGAGTGCTGTCAGGAACAGACGCGCCAAGAGCCTGAGCAAGCGCATGAGGCGGCCAAGTTGTAGCCGGCGGCGGCGTTGACGGCGTCGCCGCGCTACGCCGCATCCTACCAAGGTCAGGCCCTCCCCTGAACTTTCAACCAAACTTGAATAGCACACCGTAACCGCCGCGCGGGTAGCTCCACTCGATATCACCACTTTCTTCGCAGATCACCCTGCAGGTGCCGCACTCGATACACCCGTCGACTGTAACTTCAACATGACCTTTATCGTTGAGCTCGTAGCACCGTGCCGGGCAAGCCTTCAGCATCGATAAGAGCCGCGACGATGGCGTGGTGTGCGGCCGCACCTTGATATGGGCGCGGCCGGAATCAACAAGATAACGGTTGTAGAATAGCTTGTCCTCGACACGTTGGGATGGCTCGCTCGGCATTGTTTCTGGCTCCGTCATTCGTCGTTGTCTGTGCTTCGCGATCAGCGCCAGGCCCGGGCAATGCGGAGGGCATCGCTGAACAGTCCACTCCACGACCGCGCCTTGATGAACGAGTTCAGCATCAGCTTCTCTTTCTCGAGCTTTGATGTGCCGTCGACGCGCACGTAATCCTGCATCGCCCTCGAGAAGAGCTGCGGATATGTGAGAAAGAAGTTCTGCGAGTGGGTATGCATCAGAGCCGGCATATCCTTGTACTTCTTCAGGTCCTTGATCACGAAGGAATCATTCAGCATTTTCTTGTAAAGTGAAAGGTTTTTGGCCGTCATCGGATCTTTTCGCGATTTGATGAGACAAATCGCTTCCGCCGCGATACGGCCCGATGTCATCGCCAGATTGGACCCCTCGCGATGGATGGCGTTGTTGAGCTGGGCGGCGTCTCCGACGACGACCCAGCCCTCACCACAAAGCTGCGGGATCGCCTTGTACCCACCTTCGGGGATCAAGTGCGCGGAGTATTCCTTTACTTCCGAACCCTCGATCAGCGGCGCGACGGAGGGGTGACGCTTGAAACCCTCGAGCAGGCCGTAAGGCGTCTCGCCGGTACGCTGGAAGTCGGCAACAAGACAGCCAATACCGAGGGAGATGCATTCCTTGTTGGAATAGATGAAGCCCATACCGGTCATGCCCCGGGAGATAGTTCCGGCGGCTTCGATGGCGAGCCCCTCGTCGCCTTTGAGATTGAAGCGAGCATCGATTGTCTCGCGCGACAGGAAATGCATCTCCTTGACCGCGAGCGCGACCTTATCCGGTTTCGGCCGCCCTCTTAGGCCCGCACGCGTGCCGAGCACTCCGTTCACCCCCTCGGCCAGCACGACGACATCTGCATGGATTTCACCCCCATCGCGGTCTGTGCGCACCCCGACGACCTTCCCATGGGAATCCTGGAGGAGATCGATCACCGTGGTCTCGCACAGCACCGTAGCGCCGGCCTCGCGGACCTTGTGCGAGAACCATTTATCGAATTGGGCGCGGATGATGGTGTAGCGGTTCGGCTTCTCCTCGTTGAAATCATCGGAGCGATAGTGAAGCCCCGTGTGCGAACGCTCGTCCATGATCCAGAAGCGTTGCTCGACCAGGTGCCGCTCAAGTGGTGCGTCTTCTCGGAAATCAGGGATCAGCTTCTCCAGCATATCGGCATAAAGGATGGCGCCTTGCACGTTCTTCGACCCCGAATACTCGCCGCGCTCCAGCTGCAGCACTTTCAGGCCACGCTCGGCCATGGTAAGCGCCGCCGCATTCCCGCCCATGCCAGCACCGACGACGATCGCGTCGAATCTTTCTTCGATCATAACAAGCTCCCTAGCCGGCGATGCGGTCGTGCGAGTGCGGCGACAGCTGCGCGCGGAATGCAGAGGTCAATGCCGGCAACAGTCGAATGGCGTCGGTGACGATACCAATATGGGCGAAGTCGAAGATCGGGGCGTTCTTGTCGGTGTTGATGGCAACGATGAGGTCGCCCCCCTCCACTCCGACGCGATGCTGGATCGCCCCGGAAATACCGGCCGCGATATAGAGCTTCGGCCGAATGGTTTTCCCGGTCTGGCCGATTTGTCGGTCCGAGGTGACCCAGCCCTTCTGGACCAGCGGCCGCGAGCAGCCATATTCGGCACCAAGCACGTCTGCGAGCTGCTGTACCAGTTGGAAGTTCTCAGGCGATCCCAGACCGAGCCCTCCAGCGACGACCACGTCGGCATAGGCAAGGTTCGACTTTGTAGAATCGCGGTCCGGCAGGAATGACAGGACCTTTGTGACGATATCTTCTTCTACAAGCCCGAGCGGATGCGAGATAACGCGCCAGACGGCGCCTGTCACGCGCTCGGGCATCGGCATCACGCGCGGGCGGACGGTTGCCATCTGTGGACGATAGTTGAGTGTGTAGATCGTGCACAACAGTGAGCCGCCAAACGTCGGCCGGGTCGCTGCAAGCGAGCCGTCGGCGTCCACATCGAGCTCGGTGCAGTCGGCAGTTAGGCCGGTGAGCAGGGTGGTGGCCACTGAGCCGGCGAGATCGCGGCCGAGTGTGGTCGCCCCTAGGAGTAGGATTTCCGGCTTGTAAGTGTTGACTAGCTCGGAGAGCGCCTTGGTATAGGACTCGTTGCGATAATCGGCCAAGAGATTGTCCGCGACGATATAGGCGAGGTCGGCGCCGTAGCAGAAGGATTCGGCGACCGCCTGCTGCGTTGTCTCCCCGACCGGGCCGATGACAACCGCGGCGAGGTCAACGTTGAGCTTGTCGGCGAGCCGGCGGCCGGCACCCATCAGCTCCCAGGAGACGGGGTGCACAACCCCGCGTTCCTGCTCGATGAAGACCCAGACGTGCCTATACGCCTTAAATCGTTCGGGCAGCTCCCTCTTGGTCGCCGCGCGACCACCACCCGCGGCCGGAGCTGCGCTTTTGGGTGCGGTGCTCATCATCTGTACTCCCATTCGTGTTCAGTAGCGGCTCGCCAGCGGAGCGTGCTCCGCCTCCAGCTTTGAATTCGCGCTTGAAGATAGCTTCAGTTAAAAGTTCGGCCGCGTGCCCGCCGCCATTCTGTCAGCACCGCTTGGCAGCAGCGCGGGGCCGAGACAGACATTGCTCAATGTGTCGACGAGCCCGAAAGCACGCGTTTCGGGTTCTTTCCGGGTTCGGCATTCTGGGGCCGCCATTTGGCAACGGGCACTGGTAAGGCACCCAACCACGCGGGTCACGCGAGCCGATCGATTGATCCCCCTCATCTTCGAGATGCAAGCGAGCCGGAACAGATCGAGGATCTGCCAGAGCCTCGGCTCGGCCGCGTGCCTGCCGGTGAAAACGCGCTCCCCCGCTCCGAATGCCCTCGAGATCTTGCCTATTGCAGCGACAAGCCCGCAACTCTTGGCGAAGGCACGAGCACCGGCGGTCAAGCCGCCCGTCAACGGCGCCGCATGGTCGGCGCTGGAGAGCAAGGCCTGCCCCGGCGAAACCTCGGCCATGGATCGACCAACGGCGGTGATTTCGTCGACGAACCTTTGGCGCGGATCAAGCGCAGCTTTCAGCTCAGCCAGGCCGAAATATGCGACCATCGTTTTGGCGTCGCCACGCATCATGGTGCCGACAGGCAGCGCGCGCGAAGCTGCGCGGCGTCACCAACGAAATCGATACGGACCAAGAGGTGCATGCGCTTCTCCAGACTAGCTGAGCATATGTCAGCAATTGTCGTACCAATTGCGCAGGTGATGAAAATTGACCGCCAATACAGACTCTTACTGAAGGAAATCGGATTGGCAGCCTCTCGCGAAGATCGGAACATTCGATAACCGTGCTGACCGATGTCCGGAATGCGACAGAAGACAGTCATCCGAATCATGATGCGCTTTCCTCGCCAAATGTGCGCTCTCCGCTGCCGAACCGTCGCAGGAGATAGATGCACCATGAGCACCAGCTAAGGATGGAAATACCAGGGCTGAGCCGTGATTGGCCCTTAACGAGCCGAGTGTTGAAGCTGCGGATCCGCGGGGCGGCAACTTCAACTTTCGCTTGAATTCGATACCTTCGGTGGCTGGCAGGTTCTCCGAACCTTCACGGTCCAGAGCACGAGATATAAACTCAATTCACTCCAAGGAACCGAGCTGGACCAATGCTGGATGCTTGTTCGGTTGTGGTGCGGCCGCATCCTTCAGGACCTTGAACACGCGCTGTTCGATTGGGGAGGACGTGACGAAGTCGGCATAGGCGCGCTCAAGCGTGGCCTTGCAACGCGAGGCGATGTCAGGATCGGATGCACCGGCAAGCTCCTCATCCGCGAGATATTGACCCATGCGACGCAGGATGTGAAGCCGCGCCACGTCGATGATTTTCGCATCGTACTCGACGCCGAGCAGTGCAAAAAACTCCTCTGCCGCCGACGCCTTGTTCAATTGCGCAAGGATCCCGTCCGTCGTCATTGTCAACCTCCATCTAGATCTGCGCCCGGAAACCATCCAGGCTCGAACGTTCCAACCCGATCACGCGACGCGCATGGCTGACCAACCGATCACCGGCCGTTGACCAGCGAGCTCTCGTGAATGTCGCGCCAGATCGCCACCACCGTTTCCTGGGCAACCGGGCCTTTTTGTTCGAACACGCGAGGAGTCTTCGCCACCCACCGCAACATCCAGTCGCTTGTCGCGAGCGTAGCTCACGACGCGCTTCACCCGCTCCAGCGCGGCTAAACGGCCGCCACCGAGTTTCGCCGCAATCTGCACGTCAGACGATGGAATCGATAGGTTGACCATCGAAACGCCGGCCTCGATCGCCGCATCGACGTCCGCGGGTTTCATCCGGCACCAGCCAATGGTCGTGGCCGCAAGGCCCGCTTCGGCGACCGCTGGGATCGCGGTTATCTCTTCGTGACCCATCGCCGGCGTGCCGGCCTCGATCTCCGTGACCCCGGCCGCCGCTAGAGCACGCGCGATCGATACCTTTTCCGTTGTCGTGAACGCCACGCCGGGCGCCTGTTCGCCGTCGCGCAACGTAGCGTCATTAAGGACTATGGACCTCGACCGATCTTTGTCGGGCCCGGTGATCGCGGCAGCGAACGCCATCAGCGGCTCCGTATGTTTATTCCGGAAACTCTTCAGCAACTGCCGTGCCAACCCGTTCGAATTCCCAAGAGCCTCTGACGGACGTCGAATTTTAGATGACTCGAGTGTGTCGCAATTCCGACAGGGTGGAAACGGCGGAGCGTGAGGTTCGGTGCGCTTGCGACTGAGTTGAAGGCAGGTGCCGAGCTTGGAAGCTTCCTAGCCGGGCAACGGTTCGGGTCTCACCTCAAGCTGCAGCACTTCGGGGAAGGCGGCCGCATTCTGGGATGCGCGTCGAAGAAGAGTTTTGAGCCGCCGGGTTCGGTCCAACCACAGGTCGGCGTTCGTAAACAAATTCAGCGGGTGCGATCGAGAGCCGGATGTTGGCCTCGATCGCGCGTCAACATAGAATATCTCGGCCGGTGAATGTGACGGCCGCCTCCGCCAAATATCAACCCGCGATCATCAGGCGCATCCGCGTCGGCCTTAGGCCGGCTGCGCGCAATCGTTTATCCCAGTTGTCTTTTCATACCCTCAGTCTCCTCTTGTGACAGCTGGCCGAAAGCTCGTCCGATATACCGGGAATCGCGCCGACGAGGGGCAATCCATGATGAGCTCAGTCTTGCGAACTTGGGATCGCTTGGACGGAGTCATCGAGACGACGCAGATGATCCCGCCGGCGTCCGGCCATCCGGCTCTCGCCGCTCTCCTCGCCGAAGCAAAGATCAAAATCATTGCATTCCGTGCAGACCGGCGCGGTACACATCACCAGGCCGTCATCTTCGCATAGCATGCGATAGAAGAAGCGCTTCCAGCGCATGTTCTTGGTGTTGCGAGCCGCTAGCGGCGCGAAATGGCGCGTCAGGAGGCGGGACAATTCGTCCCGCTTCCGCAGACCGAGATCTTCCCACAAGTGATTAGGCTCCATGGCGCGCCGCGCGATCATCGTCGCCAACCAGCCGCCGACCTCGCCATGGGTGGAACGTTGCGCAAGCAGGAGGTCGCGCACCATAATCGTCTCGTCAGGAGACGGTAACGCGGACTGTTCGCGCCAGGTACAGCTCCTGATCGGCGTGGATGGGAAGTATTGCACCAAGAGCACATTGAGCTCCTGGTTGGTCAAGCCAGCCCGTTCGGGAAGTTGGCCGACATCCATAGCGGATGTGGCAAGAATGCAAGCGAGCACATGGCGATCGAAATCGTCATTGTCGCTGATGTCGACATCTGCTGGATGGCGCCCGGTCAGAAGGCCGTAGAGCTCACTCGCATCGCGCTGCTCGGCGACGTGAGCCGCCGATACAGGAGGTGACATCGTATCGGCCAATTTTCTTTGTGTACCAATCATGAAGGTCCCCCAGCTTCTGAGTGGATGATGTCGGCCTTCCCCGGTCGAGAAGGCCGACAACATGAACTATGCCGAAACAGCGGCAAGCTCGGCGGCGGTCTTGCCGACCAGGCTCTCGTCGACAGGCTTGATGATGCCGTGCTCCATGAGCATATCCTCGAGCTCGTCCATGCTGATTGGCGTCGGGATAGCGCCTTGTCCAGCATTATTGTGGATCTTGGTCGCGAGATTGCGATAGTGATCCGCCTGCTTGGACTCTGGCGCGTATTCCAGCACAGTCATGCGGCGCAGCTCCGCGTGCTGCACGACATTGTCGCGCGGCACGAAGTAGATCAGCCGGCTGCCGAGCTTCTTGGCAAGAGCATCCGCAAGCTCCAGCTCCTTGTCGGTCTGCCGCTCGTTGCAGATCAGGCCGCCGAGGCGCACGCCGCCGGAATTCGCATACTTCAGAATACCCTTGGAGATGTTGTTAGCGGCATACATCGCCATCATCTCGCCGGACATCACGATGTAGATTTCCTGTGCCTTATTCTCGCGGATAGGCATCGCGAAGCCGCCGCAGACGACGTCGCCGAGCACGTCGTAAGAGACGTAGTCGATGTCCTCATAGGCGCCATTCTCCTCGAGAAAGTTGATCGAAGTAATCACGCCTCTTCCGGCACAACCGACCCCCGGCTCCGGACCGCCGGACTCGACGCATCGAATGTCCTTGTAGCCGAGCTTGATGACGTCCTCGATTTCGAGGTCCTCGACACTGCCGGCATTCGCCGCGAGGCTCAGAATGGTGTCCTGCGCTTTGGCGTGCAGGATGAGGCGAGTCGAATCCGCTTTGGGATCACAGCCGACGATCAGAATCCTTTGGCCCAGCTCTGCAAGGGCCGCCAGCGTATTTTGCGACGTTGTCGATTTACCGATGCCACCCTTGCCATAAAACGCGATTTGTCTCAGCGAAGACATGTTGCTCTCCATCAACCGATTGCCAATTTTTTCGCGCCGAATGCGCGAGGCTGTTTCTCTCTCAGAAACGTGGGCACACGGGTTTCGGGAAGGAGGCCATCGCTCGCCATCGGCGTCGGCGTGCCCTCAGCCCTCACTCGTTGTTGCTGCATCCATTTAGCAACTGGCGTGCCATTTCGTTCGCACGCGCATTAAGCGTCTGAGCATGCTGGACTAATAGCGCGGCGTCCAAGACCGGATGCGGTGGCGGACCCGACAGCGGCAAGGGCTTTGACAGAAACCGGACAAAGCCCCGGCGCGTGGATTCCACTACGAGCGCCGGGCGAAAGAGCGCGGAACGGGGAATGCCGGGCCTTAAGCCCGAGACGATTGAGGAGACCACACAGTGCAGATCGGGTTCGAGGACACCGCCATCATCAAAGGCGAATGTTTCACGACCGGCATGTCGGGTACTTGCCGTTGGATCGGGGTGGCATATCGCTTGCTTTGCTGGTCGCGAAACGCTGTTTCCGCGTGACGCGATATTGAGAGGACAATATGCCTGGAATTGGAAGTAAGTTGCCGCCGTTCGACATCACAGGCGTAAAGCCCGGCTTTCACCAGCAAGAGGAGAACGGGCAGAGCGCCTTCGAGACCCTGACTGAGAGGAGTTTCCCCGGCAAATGGAAAGTCATCTTCTTTTACCCGAAGGATTTCACATTCGTCTGCCCAACCGAAATCGCTGAGTTTGCCCGCCTGTCCAAGGATTTCGCCGATCGCGATGCAGTCGTGCTTGGTGGCTCGACCGATAACGAGTTCTGCAAGCTCGCCTGGCGGCGTGAGCACAAGGACCTGCACCGTCTATCGATCTGGCAGTTTGCCGACACCAAGGGCGCACTGGTCGATGGCCTTGGAGTGCGCTCGCGTGACGGCATCGCGCATCGCTACACCTTCATCGTCGATCCTGAGAACACGATCCAGCATGTCTATGCGACAAGCCTCAATGTCGGCCGGAGCCCAAAGGACACGCTACGCGTTCTGGATGCGATACAGACTGATGAGCTCTGCCCTTGCAACCGCGAGATCGGCGGCGACACGCTTAAAATTGCCTAAGGCAACATGTCGATCGTGCAGTTGAAGGAGCAGCTCCTGCATTCGAAGGACGCCAGACTCAGTACAGTCTAACGTGGAGGCTAGAGCATTTCCGACCTGGCGGAATCGGAAGGGATTGAACGAAGCCGCTGCCGCGGCGTAAGGGCCAAGGTGGCGTAGTTCGCCTCCTGGCTGAGAGGATGTGGGTGTTGGAGCCCACCCCCTCAGACAGGAGTATCGAGATGGCGGATTTGAGCCCTCTTCGCCGCCGCATGATCGAAGACATGACCGTCCGCAATCTGTCGCCGGCGACGCAGCGATCCTACATCAGCGCGGTTTCGAAGTTCAGCCGCTATTTTGGCCGATCACCTGATCGGTTAGAGCTGGAAGACGTCCGCGCCTTCCAGGTGCATCTGGTCTCGACCGGCATATCATGGCCGGCGCTGAACCAGATTGTCTGTGCGCTACGGTTTTTCTACGGCGTCACGCTCGGCGAGGCGCTCATCCCAGAGCGCATTCCCTATGCGCGAGAACCGCGCAAGCTGCCGGTCGTGCTCAGCGCCGACGAAGTGGTTCAGTTTCTTGAAGCGGTATCGAGCCTGAAGAGCCGCGCCGCGCTCACCACCGCCTATGCGGCCGGGCTCAGGGCCTCGGAGGTTGCGGGACTGCGGATCGAAGACATCGACAGCGCCCGCGGCGTCATCCAGGTGCGCCACGGCAAGGGCGCGAAGGATCGCAACGTGATGCTGTCGCCCCAGCTGCTGGGCATCCTGCGCACCTACTGGCGGCTCGCCCGGCCGCGGCTTTATCTGTTTCCTGGCCGTGACGAAGATCATCCGATCGATCAGACCGTGTTGCATGCCGCCTGCCGGTCGGCGGTGAAGGCTGCAGGCCTGACCAAGCGCGTCACGCTCCACACGCTGCGCCACAGCTTCGCGACACATCTTCTCGAGAACGGAACCGATATCCGGATCATTCAGGTCTTGCTCGGACACAATAATTTGTCGTCGACGGCGCGCTACACGCAGGTCGCCACCGATACGATCCGAGCGACCCAGAGCCCGCTCGATCGCCTGTCGCTGGAGGTGACGCCACCTGGATGATCCGCGGCGGGAAGCGGGTCATGACCCGCTCCGACAGCCGCTCCAACAGGCCCGCCATCGAGATTGCCGATATTCTGCGCCGGCATGGCGACGCCTATCGCCGTGTACATGCCGGTCATCTCGGTCGGGCCGAGCGGCGCGTGATGAGCGCGATCGTGGCGTGCCGGACCGAGGCGCTCGGTGGCCACGTGGAGGCTTGCGACGACTGCGGCACGACACGCGTTGCCTATAATTCCTGCCGCAACCGGCACTGTCCGAAGTGTCAGGGGAGAGCCCGAGCCGCGTGGCTCGCCGCGCGTCAAGCCGACCTGCTTCCGGTTCCCTATTTCCACGTCGTCTTTACACTTCCCGCACCGATCGCCGCGATCGCTTTCCAGAAAGGCCGTCGTCTATGCCATCCTGTTCAAGGCTGCCGCCGAGGCGATGACGACGCTCACCGCCAATCCACGCCGGCTCGGCGGTGCGATCGGCGGCGTCGCCGTCCTCCACACCTGGGGACAGGCGCTGATGCATCATCCCCACGTCCACTGCGTCGTTCCGAGTGGTGGCTCTCGCCCGATGGCGCGCGCTGGATCGCTTGCCGACCGAACTTCTTCCTGGCCGTCAAACCGTTGTCCAGACTATTTCGCACACTTTTTCTCAAACGTCTGTCGGCAGCCTTCAACTCCGGTGCCTTGCGTTTCTTCGGCGATCTCGGAGCTCTGGCCGAGCCGGCTGCCTTCGCGGCCCACCTCGACGTCATGCGACGCATCAACTGGGTTGTTTACGCCAAGCGGCCCTTCGGCGGGCCCGCACAGGTGCTGGCCTATCTCGGCCGCTACACCCATCGCGTCGCCATCGCCAACGGCCGGCTCGTAGCCCTCGACGAGGATCACGTCGCCTTTACCTGGAAGGACTACCGCCAGAACGGCGCGACAAAAATCATGAGGCTCAAGCCCGACGAGTTCATCCGCCGCTTCCTTTCTTCACACGCTGCCCGACGGCTTCCATCGCATCCGCCACTTCGGCTTCATGGCCAACGGCCATCGCGCTGCCAAACTCGCCCTCTGCCGCAAACTTCTCGATGATGAGCGGACAGCGCCAAACAATGCCGAGCCGTCGCCCTTGGATTCGGCCCTCCATACCCGGGCCGAGGTTCCTGCCTGTCCCGATTGTGGGGGCGTCATGCGCATCGTCGAGCGCTTTCGACACAGCTGCAGCCGCTCCAGCCCTCGAACCCCACCGTTCCGATGCGACACGTCGTGAGCCAGTTCGTGCCCTGCACGACGATCATCATTCCCAGCGTCTCGATCACCGCCGACGCGGTCGAAGCCGTGCGGCCACACCGCGCGACGACAACCATTCAATGCAGCGGACCATCGATCGCGACCGCCTGCAAAACGCTCCCGGTCTCAAATTGCCGCCGATGCGCAGCCAGCACGTCTCCGCTTCAGATGCACAGTCTGCCGATAGCTAGTTGCGATCTCGAACAATCCCCATAGCCTCACCACCGTGCTCACCCTCCCGCGCCTTCGTTCAATCCGGCTTCAATGAGGTCGCGTGATAAGCGCTTGCCGCGCCCTCGCGTGAGCGCGACCTCACAGAACCCTCCAGATTCCCTTGCGAGGCAAATCGTGATTCACCCTGAGGGCTGGTGATGGAGGCCAGCCCCCCATGGCTAAACCACTCTCGCCGGACCTTCGCCTTCGCATTATTCGGGCTGTGGAGGATGAAGGCATGAGCTGTCGGGGCGCCGCCAGCCGGTTCGGCGTGGCGCCATCGACAGCGATGGAGCTGGTCAGCGAGTCGCGAAGCACCGGCGCCTGTGAGGCGGGAGCGCAGGGCGGAGACCGGCGTTTAGCTCGGATCGAGGGGCATGCTGCGGAGATCCTCTCCCTGGTCAGAGCTACGCCTGACATGACGCTGGCCGAGATCGCTGACCATCTCTTCAAAGTCCAAGGCGAGCGTTCGTGCCGAGCGTGGTCTGACGATTCTTCGATCGCCACAACATCACATTCAAAAAACATCGCACGCCAGCGAGCAGGATCGACCGGACGTGGCCGCTGAGCGCGCGGCGTGGAGGGATCTCAGCCTGAGATCGGCATCCATCGGTTGGTGTTCATCGACGAGACGGGAGCCTCGACCAAGATGGCGCGGCGCTATGGCTGCGAATTGAGTCCGGCCGACAAATAATGCCGCTATATCGCCGATGTGTTGCTGCATTGTGAGGCATGGCAAGCGGCGCCTTCGCCACGGCCGTTCCTGGATCCAGGGCACACACCGCCTCTAGCTCGACATGAGTCTAGATCTCGTCATAAAAATTGCCGGCTGGAGCTGCTCTGCGAAACTTGGTTGTGCCTGGACATTGCGGTTCTCCACGACGGGCACCGCGGGCCTCTCTCGCGGCTAGAATCCCGTCACGGCAATCCAGGCCGCCACTCTAGCTCTCTGGAGATCTCCTCGTCTCAGCCATCTCGGTGCGTCTCGACCGTGAATGCGATCCAGAGTCCCATCCTCCTCAAAGCCCAGGTCGTGGAAAATCGGTGTGGCCTCCGTCAATGTCCGGCGAGTGGGTTACGCGAGAAGGGGACGAAGCTCATGTTGCTGACATCGAAATCGTGCGCAAGTATCGCGGCGTTCTGACTCTACATGCGAATTTGCGATCCGATCGAAATGCGTAGCATGGCACGCGCCGGTCACGCGCGGGCGTTGTCTAATTGCCGGCGCAGGGTCAATTTTTTGTGGCTCTCAGCCCCCGAGACCATAGACCTCGGCAGCATGGACGGGCGGCCTCAGTTAGTTTGCTGTAAGCGTGGACCGTGAAATCCTCTTCCAGCAGTTGGCGGTACCCCACCGCAAGTCTCCGAGGGCGCCGCGCGCATTGCCAAAAAGGAATTGCCTTCAACCCGGATCAAGTCCGTGGGGCAAGGTCCGGATGCATCAGCCCCTCGATCCTTGTCCGCTTTCTGACAGCGGTGCACAAAGCTGCGAGATTCAAAACACCCTGCGCCGTCTGCGCATCGCGAACTGTTTCAAAGCACAATCAGGCGCTTAATGCGCGCGAGGAGCGCTGGCACGGCCGTTGCTCTATCTCGCCGTAGGGCAATAGGCGCCAATTTGAGCTGAACATCAACGGCACGACAGGATCTTGGATTACGGAGAGAAAGCGCTGATGCCGAGTTAAAGAACAGACCAAGGCCAAAGAGGTTCGCGGCACTTCGATCCACAGCGGTTTTGGAAGCATATCACAGGACGCGATAGTTGCGGCTAGAGGGGCCAGGTATCACAATGATGACCAGTGCGGTTGACGTATGCGTTGTCGGGAGTGGTGCCAGTGGCTCGATAGTCGCCCACGAGATCGCTCGAAACGGATTCCGGGTGCTCGTCCTCGAGGAAGGCCGGACGCTTCCCCCCGGCGCTTCACTGGCGACTGTCCAAAGTGGTTTCGATGACGCCTTGGTGCCCTCCCCTGCCGGGACGTTGACGCCGTTCGGGCGCCCCTGGACCGTGTCGGCACTCGGCGGTGGAATGACGCTGTACGCCGGGATCGCCTTCCGTTATCGGACCGTCGATTTTGACGCGCGAGCGCATGTGGCCGCGGACGCGCTCGACCCAGTCTGGCCGATCGACTACGCCGAACTACGCCCCTATTACGAGGAGCTCGAACGGCGGACGGGGGTGGCCCGGCTCCCTGGCGCGGACCCGCTCGAGCCACCCAGCGATCCCGCCGTGCTGCCGCCGCACGAGTACAGCCCACAGGGCCTGTTGATCGCCAAGGCGGGCGGACGCCTAGGCCGGCTGCCGTTCCCCACCCCGCTGGCTATCAACTCGTTGCCCTATGGCGGCCGCCCGGCGTGTCACTGCTGCGGCCCCTGCAACGAACACCTGTGTCCGACCGGTGCGAGGGCCGACGCGCGGTCCCCGTTCACTGACGTACCCCTGCCGCCCGGCGCACTGACAGTTGCCCTGGGCAGCAAGGCCGTGCGTATCGATCTGGGCAACGTGAGCCGCGCGGACTCGGTGGAATGGCTGGACACCGTCACCAGTCAACGCGCTCGGGTTCGCGCCCGCTGCGTGGTGCTCACCGGCAACGCGGTGCAGTCTGCCGCCTTGCTGCTACGGTCGGCGCAGTCCATGGCGCCCAACGGCATCGGCAATGCCACTGGCATGGTCGGCAGCGGCATCTCGTTCAAAATCAGTGGCTACGTGTCCGGCAACACCACGCTGGACCGGCTGCCCGCGCGATCGCCGGGCGGCCCGTTCTCCACGGTCGCAATGTCGGATCACTACCTCGACGACGAGGCGCCCTCCGGGCTGGGCGGAATGATCTACGAAGCCAGTCCTGCCGAACAGGCGGTTTGTGACGGCAATATAGCGCTACGGCTTCATTTCCTGGCGGCCGATCAGCCCATGCGCAAAAACACGGTGCGACTGGCCAACAGTCGAGATCGGCTAGGTCTGCAGAAAATCATTCTTGAGTACTGGACTCATCCGCTGGACAAACGCCGATTAGGCTATTTGTCCCGACGCGCGTCGGAATTGCTGGCCGAAGCCGGCGTGAAAAAAGTCGATTACCAGGATTCCAACTATCAGTTCGGTAGCAGGCATCTGCATGGCGGCTGCCGAGCAGGGGTCGATCCAACAGAGTCTGTAGTCGACCGCTGGGGTCGGGTGCACGACATCGACAATCTCTATGTCGCGGACGGCGGGTTCTTTCCGTATTCCGGAGGCGTCAACCCGACCTTCACTATTCAGGCGAACGCGCTGCGCATCGCTCGAAGAATAGCCACGCAGCTCGCCTGACCGACGCATGTGCGAAGAATCAACCGGAGACCGTTCATGTCCATGAACACGCCCAGTGCCACCGTCGCCGCGACCGACGCGCAAAACACCGCGCTCCGCCGCGCGCTGCGGATCACCGCGTCGGAGAAATGGGATCTTAACCGGCGTTTTCCAGTGGTGATGAGCCGCGCGTCCGGCGCGCATGTCTGGGATGTTAATGGAAAACAATACGTCGATTTCACCTCATGTAGCGGGGCCGCACCGTTGGGAGCCGGATACGAACCTGTGCTCGCGCACGTCACCACGGAAATGCGCCGCACCGGCGGCATCCTACCCGGGCCGTTGTCCGTGCACCGGGTCGAGGTGGCCGAACGGCTCGCGGAAATCTTCCCGGTCGCGCAACGCTCGGTGTTCTTCCGCACAGGCTCGTGCGCCACCACCGCCGCAGTCCGCCTCGCCCGCGCGCACACTGGCGTCAACCTGGTGCTTACTAGCGGATATCACGGCTGGCACGACTGGCACTTACAGGACCGGCCAGCGATGGGGCTGCCCGGGCGGGACCCGGACACCGTGGAGTTCCGCTACGATCTGGACCTGCTTGAGAAGTTGGCCAACGTCCAGCGCGTCGCCGCAGTGATCATCACCCCCGAGGTCAACTTCTTCCCTGCCGAATACCACCGGCGATTGCAGACGCTGGTGCACCAGCACGGTGCCCTGTTGATCCTGGACGAGGTTATGACCGGCTTTCGCTACGCCCTCGGCGGATACCACACCGCAGTCGGCCTCACGCCCGACCTGATCACACTGAGCAAAGGACTGGCGAACGGCATGGCGCTGTCTGCGGTGGCCGGTCGGGCGGACGTGATCAACGCCACCGAAAAGACCTACCTGGGCAACACCTATCAGCGCGAGGTTACCCCGTTCGCGGCCGCGCTGAGCACCTTAGACGCGCTGCGCGACGGGACCGCACTGGCGCGGATGCGTCAGGTTGGCGAGCAACTCATTAGGGGGCTCAACGAGGTCTTCGTTGGCCAGCAGGTCGAGGCGTGGGCGTTCGCCTGGCCTACCATGTTCGACGTCATGTTTGCCGACGCCGAACTCGGCCACGCGTTTTTCCAGGAGATGTGGTCGCGGGGCTTCCTCATGCAGTACGGCGGCCGGTTCATGCCATCCGCGGCACTGTCCGACGCTGACGTACGGGGCGCGATCGAAGCCGCCGGACACGCTTTGCCGGCGGCACTGGCGCGAGTGGATCGCATCGGCGGCGACCCGGATCCGATGGCCGCTGCCGTGCGGTTCGCCGGTGATCACTTCGTGGCTACCCCGGATTCTGTCCGGCGCTGGTTCACTGCGCCCAGCCACCCATGAGCAGCAGCTGTCAAACAGGGGGCACCGCTATGCCGGAGGCCGACCCATTTCCCACTTCGCCGGTTCTGCTCGGCGGCGACAACAGGTCCGGCACGACCTTGCTGAGCGTGGTGCTGGACTCGCATCCCGATCTGGTGATCGGGCCGGAGATCGACTTCCTGGAGCCGCCGAATCTCGGTCCGCACATCCTGCGCGCGATCGACCTGCTGGACGCCCGCGACCCGAAGGTCACCGGCACTACAAAAAGCGCGATCGATCCATTCTGGTACGACGGCGTGCACTTCGCGGTGCAGTGCCGACGCTTTGGCCTGGACTTCGACGACGTGCGCGAACTGGTCACCAAGGTAATGGTCGAGGTGGCCAATGACATTGTATCGTTCGCCGACCGGTGCCGGCTGATCAACGAGATCGGTGAGTTCCGCAGGGCTCACACCGGAGCCCTGCGGTTGGGACTAAAACTACAGCGCAAGATCGCTCAGATCGATTCTTACGCCCGGCTGTGGCCGAGGGCGCATTTCGTGCACATCGTGCGCGACGGTCGGGACCTGGCCGCCTCGCACCTGAAAACCGTGCCAGATTGGGGTTACCGGACCGCCGCCGAAGCCGCGCGGGCTGGCTTGAAGTGGTTTCCCGGCCGCATCGGGTCGCGCCGCCGGACCGCTACCTCGAGCTGCGCTACGAGGATCTGGTAAGTCGTCCTCGACCCACCCTGACCCAAATCCTGGAGCACCTCGGCTTGCCTTGGGACGAGGCGGTGCTGCGGCACGCCGAGTATCAGCACGCGCTCTTCGACCATCCGTACGGCCACCCGGCGGCGGAATCCGCTGGCAGACCGCTGCACTCGGGCCGGCTCGGTCGCTACGCCGAGGATCTGACGCGCGCTCAGATCGCGGAGTTCGAGCGGATTGCCGGCAGTGAACTGGCCCGGCTAGGCTATCTATCGGCCCCGACCTTGAGCGTCGAAGCGTGAGGCGCGCCCACTGTTCCGCCGCCCTGCTCCGACTGCCGCGCGGCTACCTGGCGCTGCTCGTTGGCCAAACCGTGTCGTTGCTGGGCTCCCAGGTGACCATGCTGGCGCTGCCGCTTACCGCGATCACTCTGCTGGGCGCGGGACCCGTGCAGACCGGGCTGCTGCTGGCTTGCGGTCGGGCGCCGTACCTGTTGGCGGGCCCGTTCGCCGGCGTCATCGTGGACCGCCTCCCGCATCGGTGGATTCTGTTGATCGCCAACTTCGTGATGGCGGCAACGCTGGCCACGATTCCGGTGCTGGCCGGCCTCGAACATCTCGGAATGGTCCAGCTGTGTACGGCGACGGCGCTGGTCGGGGTGGCGGCGGTAAACGCCGAGGTGGCCTATCTGGCGTGCGTACCCACGGTGGTGGACCGGACTCAGCTGGTCCAGGCGCAGAGTTTGTTGGAGCTCAGCCAGGCGAGCGCGTTGGCAGCGGGTCCGTTCCTGGCCGGCTGGCTGGTGAGCACGTTCTCCGCGCCGACCGCGATCCTGGCCGACTCGGCCTCGTTCCTGATCGCTGCCGCGTTGTTGTCGCTCGTGCCGATGCGCGCGGCCGCGCGCTCAGCGGTCGGGTCGACCCAGCTACTCGGCCAAATGGCCGAAGGGCTGACCACCGTGTTCAGCACCCCGATTCTGCGGGCAGTCACGTTGGCCACTGGCACCTTCATCTTTTGGTACAACGCATATTCGGCGGTCTTCCTTCTGCACCTGACGAAAGATCTGGGTTTGGAGGGCGGGACTGTCGGCATGGTGCTCGGCATCGGTGCACTCGGTGGCGTCGTCGGCGCGGTTACCGCACCGTGGGCGGGACGCGCGATCGGCCTCGGGCCGGTGCTGATGGTTGCGCTGGCGCTCAGCGCTGGAGGCATGAGCTTGGCGGCGCTTCTCACCCGGCCATTGTGGGCCGCGTTGGTGTGCGTGGCACTGTCTCAATTCCTGCTATCGGTTGGCCAAGGGATTTACAACGTGCAGCAGGTCCCCATTCGATATGCGCTGGCCCCGCACCGGATGCAGGGCCGGGTGAACGCGAGTATCCGGAGCGTGGTGTGGGGGCTGGCGCCGCTGGGCGCGCTGGTCGGCGGCGCGGCGGCTGCCGCATCGGGCCTGCGTGCCACGTTGCTGGCCAGCAGCGTGCTGGGCGCGGCGTCGGTGCTGTGGATCTGGCGGTCGCCGCTGCGCCACACGCACAGTTTGCGTCTTTGACTAGCGGACAGGACCGCTTATGGAGATCAAATCACTGGACGCGCTTGGCCACCCGGGCCATCGCCGCACCACCACGCGCGGCGGCCGCAGCACCGTGGCCGCCGCCATCGCTCCCTTCCGGCGAGAGCGAGCGAAGCGCCGCTCGCCATCGCCGTGCCGGCGACGGCGAGGCTAGTTCCGACAGCAGCGCCCGCGCCAAGCTGCGGCGCGCCGGAGAACAGACCGGTGGCGATGCCGGGCGCCGGGGCCGAGCATGGCGAGTGCGGCGAGCACGACAGAAAGCGCTTGCTCGATCATCGGCTGGCCGCCGCCATAGGTGGTGGTGAACTGCGAGAACAGTCCGGTGCCGATGCCGACGATGACAGCGAGCACCATCACCTTCACGCCGGAGGCGACGACATTGCTCAGCACCTTCTCGGCGAGGAAGGCAGTCTTGTTGAAGAGGGCGAAGGGAATGAGGATGAAGCCGGCGAGCGTTGTCAGCTTGAACTCGATCAGCGTGACGAACAGCTGCACCGCCAGAATGAAGAAGGCGATCAGGACCAGGAGCCAGGACACCATCAGCACGGCAACCTGGACGAAGTTCGCAAAGAAGCTGGCGAAGCCAATCATCTGGCTTGCGGCGTCCAGCAGTAGGTGCGCCGCGTCGAGACCGGCCTGCGCGAGCCGGCCGGCCCGCAGGAAATCGGCTGTCGAGATTGAGGAGCCGCCGGCCTTCAGGCCAAGGCCGGCGAAGCTATTGAAGATGACGCCCGAGAGAGTGTTGAAGTTGGTGAAGGCGAAGAATCCGATGTAGAGCGTCTTCTTCACCAGCCGCTGGAGGATGCCTTCGTCAGCGCCCTACGCCCAGAACAGGCCGGCCAAGGTGATGTCGATGACGATCAGCGTCGAGGCGAGAGACGTGACCTCGCCTTTGATCAGGCCGAAGCCTGATTCGTATAGGTGGTGAAGGTGTTGAGGAAGGTGTCGATGACGCCGACGTTGTTCATCGTTATCTCCTTCCACAGCGTTCGTCGTCGACGGTGTGGCCGGGGCCGGCCGGTTTGGGGCCGGCCCCCCCCCCCCGCCCCCCGAAACCCCCCGGGGGGGCGCCCCCCCCCCCCGCGCCCCCGCGCGCCCGCGGTAGGGGGGGGGTGAGGATATTTAAAA
>NZ_JBVVPO010000037.1:0-29053 GCF_055811795.1 Bradyrhizobium sp. MI1.7 | reverse complement strand
GGGTTTGTGGTCGGGGGCCTCCCCGCCCTTGTTTTACCCTTTTTCCCCCTCCCCCCGGGGGGGGGCGGCGGGGGGGGGCCGGGGGGGGGGTGGGGGCCCGGGGGCGGCGCGGGCCTGCCGAAGAAGCGCGCGCGGTTCTCCTCCCAGACCGTCGGCACGCTCGCGGACCGCATTTCCGGGTGGTAGATCTATATTCACAGATGCGCCCTTATCAGTCGCTGATTGAAACCATGACAATCGATGAGGTCTAAGCCAAGTGGGCCGGTCCATCGGCAGACCGGTCAGCTCGCTCATTGCGCGAGCTGATCCTCGGACGCAGGGACCTGAAACGATCAGCTGGCCCGGCGGTCGTAATCCGCCTGGCCGGCTCGATCACGCCTGTCAATTTCCGAAAACTGAATCGTATCTCAGCGCTGGTGACCCAAGCCAATCCCCAAGGTACGTGCTTTCTGTCGTAGAGACCCCTCGGATCGCTTCATCAGCTTTGAAACCCTAGCTACAGGGGTGCGGGCCTTTGAGTGCGCTTTGAGCAGCTTGACGTCATCCTTACTGTACTCTTTGCGTTTGGCGGTTTTTGCCACGTAATGCTCTCCGATCTCGCTTTGCCCATTTGCCTGTAGCGCCTTGTTTTTGGCGAAGGCGCAACTGCTTCCCATTACCATATCAATGGTCATCGACAACTATTCAAGCGGATTTTTCTCTTCGAGATAAGAACTGGAACTACACGCGAATTTGTCCTCCCTGCATTTTTATCTGCGTGACAAACCCGATTGTCGACATGCACGTCACCCAGCTTCAACATGGAAGCAAGCCATAGGGAAGGGACGCTCGATGCGTCTTCGAAAGGCAAGTCGAAAAGCGCTTCTTGCTTGAATGCTCCGACCTCAGCTCACCAAGACATTTCGTAGAATGATATTTCCAGGCGGCAATATTGATGGAATACCACTGGATCGGCCGGGACACTCGCACCGCTCACTTGCGCGCGCATCATCAACGGGCCTCCACGGCGAGTGCACGGCGTTACCGCGCGAAGAATAAACGTCGTCTCCTATTTTCTGAAGTCCTGCGGACTTAAGGCGAGTACTCATAAAGGCAAATCTTGCGATGGCTGAGCGTTACTCCTCGTCAGCTAATCGAGCACGGCTCGCTCATCCTCATTGGTCTGCCGCAGTATCCTTGATTTAATAAGCCACGACGAGATACCCAGGCAATTCCGCCCTCAGCGAACACTTCTGCGAGACCGTCGCCTGCCCCCGTCTCATGGACCACGACCGCATGACAAACAACCCGGTGGGCCTGGCCGTCCTGTGTGAGCTTGGCACGGGCAGGCGATTGCTTGATCATGACTTGGCAGAGCGCTTGGCCAGCACAATGCCGGTGGCGCGCTGCGGATCATTCGTGATCTGTGTACAGTGACCGCCACTGTCGAGCAGATGCAGGTCGAACTGTCCAACGCAGCGGAACGGACTCTGCGTTATGTCGGAGGCCTCGCAACAAATCCAGGCGAGATGTGGGAATTTCTGCCGGAGCATCAGGCAGGGCTCAGAGGCTGTATCAATAGAGGCGAGCGTTTGCTCGATGTTCGTCAGTTCGCCTTCGAGCACCATCTCCACAATCCTTATTGCCAGAACAAACGTTCACGGTCGGCGTTCAGAACCGCTGTCGCCGAGGCAAGCCGTTGATGCGTCGAATGCCACTCCCAGATGCCGTTGCCGTGATCTTTGCGGAACAGCTGCCATGCCGCCCCAGTTCTATCGTGGTGCAGCAGCGCGACGTCGACGAGGCCGCCCTTCGCATCGATATTGCCTGAGCAGCACGGGCTCTCGACCAGATAGCCGCCAGCAACCCCTGTCACCTTTGGCGAGACATATCGGTAGCGCTCGCGCCTCGTCAGCGCGCGCACGATCCGCCACCGGTCGAGCTCGTTGGGATGCGCAGGCAATCCGGAATGATGTCGTCTGATGATTGCGGCGTTCATTGCGCGATGTCCTAGACTGCGGAGATTTCTGTCTCGAGGCAGCCAACCACCAACTGCTTGCCGAAGTCGACCATATAAATGGGTAAGTTCGCTTCCGTATGGCGACCGACCTGGACGATCTCACCAATGTGCCCGACGCTGACCAGACACTCCTCCGCCGACGCGTCGGGAAAGGAACCGTCGTTGAGCAGATCGATTGTCGCCTTGACACGTTGGCCTGAGCGGTATTTTGGCAGTCTTGGTTCGATCATCAGGGTGCCGCTCCTGGCAAGAAAGGCTCCTCGCCTCCGCGGCTTCGCGTGACCAGATCGAGCTCCTTGCATTTCATGCCGACGCGATAGCCGGAATCGAGGAATTCGACCCCATAGATATAAAATTGTTGCAGGAACGTGCCGATCGAGACGACATAGCCAAGCTCGCCTTTCTTGACCAGAACCTCACCGATCTCCTTGCCCACATAGGTGCCGTCGTTGCGGATGGTGCGGTTGGCCCGCACCTTATCGCCATAATCAAAGAAGGGGGCGTCCGTCAGCTCGACGATGTCACTATCACCGGCGATGTTGCTCATGCTGCCGTCCCCGTTCCATGGTTTAACTGTACCGCGCCTCGCGGGCACCCGGCCTTCCGGACCGCCTCATCATGATCCTCGATCAACCCCCTCAATTCCCGCGCGGCGGCGCGGGTTGCGATGACGGATTGCATGAGCCTGTCGGGATCCCAGTGCGGCAACATCAACGCCCGCAACTTAAAATGCAGATGCTCGAGATAACTATCCGTGAGCCCATGGTTGATGTTGAAGAAGCCATCGACGCGGCACGCGCGTCTGTCATCGACGTAGGCGTGCTCGAGCCGGCCGCGAGCCGCGCGCTTCAGCGCGAGACGCGCCCAGCCGGCACAATCGACCTGATTGGCCCGGCAGCTGAGGGCATCGTGGATGACATCACTCATGGCCCCAGCCATACGCTCGAGCGCTCCCAACAGCACCATGGCGCCCACCTTATCTGCGGACCGAGCCCCAGCAGTCTCTCGATAGCCGCCGTCATTGCTCGAGCTGCCCGAGGCGCATCTGCAAGTAGGCAATAAGCGTTGAGCGAGAACAGGAAGACCCGCGCCAGGGTGCCTTCATAGCGACCGAACTCGGCTTTGGTGGCGCGGACCGCGCTAGTCGGCAGCAAAATCAACTCCGCATCACGTGATCGGGTGCGAACGCCTTAGCTTGGCGCAGGTGGATTTTCGGCACCTTCATCGAGGTGATAGGATAGTCCTGCCGCCCTGGGATGATGCTCGGCCGCCTCAGCGCGCGACCAACACAGGACTCGGTGAGGGCGCCCTCTTTTCTCTCGGATGGCGAACTGAAGAAGGCCTCGGGCATGCATGTCGCCTGTTCAATGATGGCCGCAGGTGGGTGGTGATGTCGCGGAAGACGGGTCCGCTCTTCGTGGGCGCATCGGCGAAATCGATTCCCGACGCTCAAGACGGCGGCCTTCGGGCCGACAGGAATAGCTTAACGCGTTGCCGCCGACGTTCGCGTCGCCAGAATATGGCTCGGCAACTGGCGAAAAAGTCGGCGACCAGCGCGAGCCGTCCACCCGGTCTGAGAAGACGACAGCCGCGGCCGGCGCCTCGTCAAGGCGGAGCATTATCTGCCCGAGTTCCTGAGCCGTTAGTGTGGTCGTGACATCCATCGTGGCCCTCAAGCGGGCGCCTGATGGCGCGGCAGCGTCGTGTCGAGCACGCATGTATTGTCAACCGGGCAAACTGCCACGCATTGCGGCTCGTCAAAGTAGGCGGCGCACTCGGTGCATTTCTCAGGATCGATCAGGAAAACGCCGGCTCGCTCGGAAATAGCGAGATTCGGGCATTGCGTTTCGCACGCCGAACAGCCCGTACATTGCGAAGCGATGATCTTGAACGGCATTATCTAAACCTATCCTCAGGCGGCAGAAATCAGCGCGTTATGGCGGGCCGCCGGATCAACCCGTTCAACGTGCTTGATCTTCCCCTCATTGACTTTATCGAGATAGAGTTTGAACCAGGCGATCGCCGAGCCGTCGATGAACTCGCAGGCGTATTGATCGACGGGCTCGATGCCGGCCTTGATCAATTCGGCCTTCGGGCAGCCGCCGACCTTTGACACGAAAACGGCGTGGCAATCCTTGATGGCGCCGATGGCGATTTCGAGCTTGTTCTCCTCGCCATAGCCGCCCTGGCAATAAGGATGGATAGGACGATGGCCAACGAATTTTGCGCCTGAAGTCGAGAGCTCGTAGATCTGGAACTCCTTGGCATGACCGAAGTGCTGGTTGATCAATCCCGAGCCCTTGGTTGCAACCGCCACCAGCACCTTGATTTCGCTGGAAGCGCTGGCGAGCCCCGCGAGCTCATCCTGCTTGGCCGCAAGCTTTGTAATGCGCGCCTTCTCGACCTTGGCCTGATACTCCTTTCGGGCCTGCTCGTCGTATTTGATGTCCATCGCCATGATCTTTTCCATGGTGAACTCCGCGCCACGGTCCTCCCCGAGCAGTCCGACGGCGTCGGCCCGGCATTGGCGACAATGACGCATCATGTTCATCTCGCTTTCGCAGCTATCCTGCAACGCTGTCACTTCCTGTGCGGTCGGGCCGCGTTGCCCCCTGAGACCGAACACGGTGCCGTGCTCGGGCGACGATATCAGCGGCATCACGTTATGCAGGAAGGCCCCGCGCGACTTCACAGCCTTGTTAACCTCAACCAGATGGCGATCGTTAATCCCGGGAATCATCACCGAGTTGACTTTGCACAGGATGCCGCGCGCGGTGAGCATCTCCAGGCCCTGGAGCTGCCGGCTGCTGAGGATGGTTGCAGCTTCAATGCCGGTGTAGCGCTTGTGGCGGTAAAAGATCCAGGGATAGATCTTTGCACCAATTTCGGGATCGATCATGTTGATCGTGATTGTCACGTGATCGACCTTGAGTCTCGCGATCGTGTCGACATGATCGGCTAGCGCAAGCCCGTTCGTCGAGAGGCACAGCTTGATATCTGGCGCGAGCTTGTTGACGAGCTCGAACGTCTTGAATGTCTTGTCCGGGTTCGCCAGGGGGTCGCCAGGGCCGGCAACGCCGACCACGCTCATCTGAGGGATCGCGGAAGCGACCGCCAGCACCTTCTTGGCGGCCTGCTCCGGCGTCAACTTCTCGCTGACAATGCCGGGGCGCGATTCGTTGGCGCAATCGTATTTACGATTGCAGTAATTGCACTGGATGTTGCAGGCGGGAGCGACCGCGACATGCATGCGGGCATAATGGTGGTGCGCCTCCTCGCTGTAGCAGGGATGGTTCTTCACCTTTTCCCAGATCTCATTTGGAAGATTGCTGATGCCGGCCTGAGATCCGCAGCTCGCCTTACCGCTGCCGCCGATCGTACCGCAGCCCTTGTGCTTAGCCATGACTTGCATGGAATCGCTGATCTTGCCGCCACCGCAGGATACCTGGTGTTGCGCTGAAGTACTCATTTTTCCAATTCTCTTCGCAAGCCGAATCCTTCCGGCTGGCATCCCCGGAGTCGTTTCTGAAAAGCCAAGAGCAACTGGCGTGCCATGCCTGCCACAAATGACTTTTGTGGTTCACTTCAAGCAGTTAGCTAATGCCTGCTCGAATGTCAGTTTTATCAACTCATGTGGGAAAGCTGACAGAGATTGCGATCACAAGAGCGCTGGCAGCGTTGTTTTGACGACGGGTAGATTGCTTCAGCTATGCCCTTGCGCAAAGAGCAGGGCGGCTGGCGTCGTTCAAAGTTGATCTTGTCGCCAAAATGTGACGCCTTCGCAAGACACGATCCGCAAAAGACGTTCCGGACGCTTTGAAGGACAACTTGATGTGGAGATCCTTCCTAGATGCAGACAAGAAGCAGTCCCGTTACCGACCTATAACGTGGAAGATCACGCGGGCCCCGGCCTGACATTCCGGACGGCATTGTCAGGCAGGAAGAGAAACGCCTGATGGCCAGGGTCCAGATGGCCACGAATTCGACCGTGCGTCCAAACGTTGGTTGGCATCTCGAATAGCACGTGCGGGTGTAGATGCAGATCAGATTCGCAAGGCTGCAGCCACCTCGGTCGACATCGCACGAGCTGCCGTCCAACAACTACGCTACCTCGCTGAGCTCTCGGCATCCAGCCAGCCGATCCTGCTCTTCAGGAAACGCAGGCCCAGCACCAACAAGCCGGCGTGCTCCCTGTTGTCCTTGCCATAGCCGTGGCCGCCAGCGGCATGCTCGTAGAAATATGCCTCATAGCCCATCGCCTGCAGCTTCGCTGCCATTTTGCGCGCATGTCCGGGATGGACGCGATCGTCCCGTCGTCTGGTGGCCATCAGGATCGGTGGATAGGACTGCCCGGGTCTTGCGGCATGATAGGCGGAATAGGTCTTCAGCCACTCCCACTCCTCAGCGTTGTCGGGATCGCCATATTCGGCGAGCCAGCTCGCCCCGGCGAACAGTTTTGTGTAGCGGCGCATGTCGATCAGCGGGATCGTGCAGAACAGTGCGCCAAAGAGCTCGGGATATCGCGTTAGCATGTTGGTAATGAGGATGCCGCCGTTCGATCCACTTTCGGCCGCGATCCGCTTGGCCTGTGTCACGCCGCGCTTAACGAGATCGGCGGCGACCGCTGCGAAATCATCATGCGACAATCTCTTGCCGGCCAGCCGGCCGGCGTCGTGCCAGCGCGTGCCGAACTCGCCGCCGCCGCGCAAATTTGCCTGAACCGTGGTGCCGCCGCAGTCGAGCCAAAGCTTACCGAGCGTGGAATTGTAATACGGTTTCATGGAGATCCCAAACCCGCCATATCCGCTCAGATGGACCGGCGCGTTGCCGGTCTGTCTGACCGGGCCGGTCTGTAAATAGGGAATTCGCTCACCGTCGATCGAGATGGCCTCGTGCCGCGTGACCACGCAGTGCTCCGCGGCAAATGTCTTCGGCGCCTGCTTCAGCACGGCGGAAGTGGCAACGCCCCGCTCCATCAGGATGAGCGACGGCGGGGTGAGCGGATCCTCGACGTGGGCCAGCAAGTCGCCATTGCTCTCGGACGGATCGCGATCGAGAGACCAGATGTCGACGACGCCAAGATCAGGAAGGCCGCCCAGTTGCTCGCGGTTCCAGCCATGATCGGATGGCGTGCAGATCTCGAAGACTGGCCGGAGTTCGTCCAGAATACAAAGCACGAGCTTGCCCGCACTCCAAAAGAAGCTCTGCAGCGCACGGTGCGGGCCCGGCTCGAAGAGAATCTCGAACTGGCCGCTGCCCGCCAGGAATGCCGGCAGCGGGATGACGAGCACCGTATCCGCGGCATAGGTCTGCCCTGCCACAGACCAGAATTCGCGCGGCTTCAGCGCAAGCCAGTTGCAATGCGACCGCAACCAGATGTTACTTGGCAGATCGAGCCTCGTCTTGGCGCCTGTTTCATCGCCGAGCCAGACCACGCAATTCAAGACGTCTGTCGCATCGAGGAACCAGATCCTGGGCGGCACGACAGTGTCGTCAACACTGCAACCGACTGACACATGAGCGGCCTTGGTCTCAAAGATCACTGCCGCTTGGTCAACATGCGTACCGCGCCGCCACAGCCTCACCGTGCGCGCATAGCCGGTGGTCGCGGCCATGCCGTCGCCATGGGAGCTTAACAACACCAGCGTATCAGAATCGAGCCATACGCCGCTGCCTTTGGCTTCGGGCAAGATAAAGCCATCGTGGATGAAGAGCTTCGTGTCGGTGTCGAATTCACGCAAAGTCACGGCATCGCTTCCGCCGCGCGATAGACTCAAGATCCACCGCGAATGATTTCCAGGCGGTGCGGCCGTGGCGTTCAGAAGCCAGTCCTCGCCTTCGCTGACGGCGAGTTGATCGAGGTCGAGCAGGATGTCCCATGATGGGTTCGGCCTGCGATACTCTTCCAGAGTGGTTCGCCGCCAGAGGCCGCGTGGATTGTTGGCGTCCTTCCATAGATTGTAGAGGTACCCGCCGCGCCGGGTGACATAGGGGATATTGTCGGGCCGGTCGTAAATCGCGGTCAGCGCATCTCTGTCTCGTTCGGCTGCCGGTCCGCCAAACACCTCCAGCGTTCTGCTATTCTGCCGCTTCACGAAGTTCAGCGCGCGCGCGCCTTCGATCTGTTCCAACCATAGATAGGGATCATCATCAGGGGCGGAGGGCGTTGGCCTTCCAGTTTGCCAGTTCGTCGAGGCTCTTTGCTTGACCATGCTTCATTACAACGTTGGTATTGACGCGCAGCTTCGAGATGATTCAAGGATTTTCATGGCGGACGTCGCATCACGATTTTTAAGTTTACGACCTGGCCTGGCGCGAGATCCAATCCTCTCGAAACTGAATGTTGCGGAGTTACAGCCGGTGGCCTGACGCTGTGAAGACGCGCGGAATACAACGAGCGGGCTGGCGATGTGGGCGCAAGGGGGCGTCGAACGCCGCCCCCATCAACGCCATCGCTGGCCTGACGGCTCAGTGCTGCGCCCAGGCCCCAGATATTGCCGTTGACACCGCGCCGCGATCTTGGTTCCGAAGAACGCTGCGATGGCTTCCGGAGTGATCGGCACGCTCGGTCCGCCAGGCACAAGCCAGGGAATGTTGTCGCGTTCCCCGCAGGTGCCGGACCGCCGCCAAGAATCGGCTCGGCATCCGGCAGTTGGCGAGGTTCCGGGGAACCGCAGCATTCATCATTCGGTTGCTTCGCCGCTGCGCTTCTTGGCGTTGATAGTGATTGGTAGGGTGGTGTCACTCGCCATCGCCGGTAGGTCGAGCACCCAGCCGTTCGCGATTCTAATCCAACCACCCCACAGCGTCTCGTGCTCCCATTCGACAATCGGCTCCTCAAGATCCTTCTTGGGCACATAAATCGAAAGGCCCGTCTCGGGCGAACGGCGAATCATGACCTTCATAGGAGCTCCGCAAGTTGTGAGCTCTCGCCCGCGCGATCCTGACACGCACGCCACAAGGCTCTCTGTTTGGCAGTGATGTCCGGCAGGACTTGGAGGACACGATCAATCTCATCCGGCGCCGTCTCGCACGACAGCGAGAAGCGAACCGCACCGCGCAAAAAGGCCGGCGGTACTCTCATCGCGCGCAGGACGTGGGATGGCTCCATCGAACCGGACGCGCAGGCTGAACCGAGCGAGACGGCAATGCCGTTCCGGTTGAGGTGATGGACAATCGCCTCTGCTTCGAGATGCTCGAAAGCAATGTTCGACGTATTGGGCAAGCGGTTCTTGAGATGACCAAGCACCATGCAACCGCCGAGAGCGAGAATGCCTTGCTCCAGCCGGTCGCGAAGGGTGCCAATCTGCATCTGCTTTTGTATGAGGTGTGCCGCAGCGAGTTCCGCCGCCTTGCCGAGCCCAATAATGCCCGGAACGTTTTGGGTGCCAGCGCGGCGACGCCGCTCCTGTGCGCCGCCGAAGATCAGCGGCCGGAACTTGATGTCCTTGCGCACATACAGCGCGCCGATCCCCTTCGGACCATGGAGCTTGTGGCCGGAGAGCGACAGCATGTCGATGTCCGTAGTCTTCAGGTCAATCGGAATCCGCCCGACCGCCTGGACCGCATCGGTGTGAAAGAGCGCGCCGACTGAGCGCGCCATCTTGGCGAGGGATTTCACCGGAAAGATCGTACCGGTCTCATTATTGGCCCACATGACCGAGGCGATTGACGTGCGCCTCGACAATGCGTTCCGATAAGTCTCGATGTCCAATCGGCCGCTTGCATCGACCGGAATGACATGGGTCTTGATTCCTCGTCGGCCCAGCTCCTCGGCAAGGGACAGCACGGCCGGATGCTCAACGGCCGTTGTGACGATCTCGTCGCGTCCCTCCTGCACGGCGAGCGCGGACAGGATCGCTGTGTTGTCGGATTCAGTCGCGCCCGAGGTGAAGACGATCTCGTGATCGAATGCCGCGCCAATGAGGGCCTGCAAGTTCCGGCGCGCCTGTTTCAATGCGGGCGCAACCTCGCTGCCGAATGCATGCGCGGACGACGCATTGCCGAATTGCGCAGAGAAGAACGGCAGCATCGCCGCAACGACCAAAGGATGTGCACGGGTCGTCGCGTTGTTATCCAGGTAGATCGGCCGCACCAACTGTCCGCCCTGCACTTAATGTCCCACTTTGGCAGCTCCGGGCAGCGGGATCAGGCGGACGAACTCGCCGAGCCGCTCGATCAGGCAAGCCTGAATGGCCGCCAGCGTCGTGCCCGCAAGCTTGCATAGCATGCAGGCGCCGGTGAGCCTGACCATGATCTTGTTGCCGTCGATTTCGACGAGCTCACAATCTCCACGATCACGCCTGAAGCTTGGCCGAATCTCATCGAGCACGGCGCGGACAATCCGCTCGCGTTCGGAAGGCTCGGCAGTCGACGACCGCTTCGTTCGTTCAGCCTTCAGGCTCATGTTCGATGCTCCTTCCATTGCCAATGGTCCGAAGGCCACTTAGCTGAACGATTTACCGCAGGAACAGCTCGATTTGGCATTTGGGTTATCGAAGCGGAACCCTGATCCTTCGAGCGACACCACGAAATCGATCGTGGTGCCGTTGAGATGCGCTAGGCTCGCGTTGTCGACGTAGACTTTAATCCCGCCTTGCTCGAACACGGTCTCAGCGGAGCTCGGCTCATGAGCAAGATCCATTTTGTATGTGAACCCTTGGCAGCCGCCGCCTTCGATCATGATCCGCAAACCGCTTGCCGGCTGCGCTGTCGAGGAGATTGCAGCCTTCAACGCGCTGATGGCGCTATCCGTTAGGTTGATCATCTCTGGCTCGCTCTCACTTCTGTCGCAAGGAAGGATTCGCAAATCCCATGCCAGTCGAAATGCAGCTGAACACAGTTGGTTTTGCAGGCGGCGACCATTCGATTTGCGACCTGTCGGATTTGCGACAGGCGGTTTTCCAGCGTCCCGACGTCATCGGGGCGAGAACTCGTGATGGTGCCAGCACGTATCCATGCACATCGCGCCAAGCCGCCGCTTACGCTCGACGTCGCGGCAGACATAGGAGGACGGCAAACAACTTGCATGAGGGTAGCGGACACGTCGCATTGGGCGACGCATGCACACCACACATTGATGAGGAGCCTTCTATGACGTCGATCGACAACACCGCTCTTGGCCCGTTGGACAAGGAGGGGCGGCTGCTGAATGCGGTGCTTAAGAGTGAAACAACGAAGTCGGGGCGATTTGGATTTCGGGGCGACATCGCGCTGAAGTTCCAAGCCCAGCTCGCCGACGAAAAACGACCGCCGGATTATTCCATCGAACAAGTTCTTGCAATCGCGCAGGAAGGCGAACCGACCATCCCAGTCCTTGCCGGATATCTGCATTCCTTCGCGTATCTACCCGAGGCCGCGAAGGTGCTGGATGGCAGGCTGAGCCCCAAAGGCAGCTATTTCATCTTCTGCAACAACATTGATCTGCTCGCGAAGTACCGCACCAGGATAGGCGACATCACCTTCCGCATTCTGCCTTGCGACGAATCGACTGTGTGGAAGGAGATGATGGACCTCGCCGGCGTCGACAAGAATGACATCAAGAAGCTCGGTACGGCCGGTAGGCTCGACTACTTGCTCGACGCGGCCAAGGACATCGATGGATCATACACGGAGATCTCATATGAGGAGGGCTTGGCCAAAATGGAGCCGGTGAAGAGCAGAAGCGAAAACCGTCCCGTCTGAGGCATCGCCTCAGACCCTCTCTCTCGCCAGCTCGATGAGTCTGCCGCAGAGAGGGTCACTGCCCCCGCTTCGCCTGGGACCGGCTCTGACAAACCCTGGTGATGGACTTCTCGGCCTACGTTTCGGGAGGTCACACCGCCGCTCTGCCAGTCGTGTCTCGTTGGCCAAGAGCACTGTCGTCAATTGCAGCGAGGGGCGGCTGGCCGGGACGGTCCGGCTGACTGCGTCCATCGGCATCCGGACATTCCAATGCTGATCGGTTCATGATCGCGGTCACATCTCAGAGGGCTGATCGACGATGTATGGATCGGCTTTGGCCGTTGTGCTCCTGGCCTTTGCCGGCCTGAGCGGCGCTGAGATGTCGCGCGTCGATGCTCGCCAGCCGTGAGGTTATCGACGAGCGTGCGCCCATCACGGCAATGATGGGGGAATCCGACGCGGGGATTGAGTAACGCGCAAGTTCGAGAGAACCCAGAGCGTGCCAGTGTCAAACGGTTGCCTCGGACATGCAGTTCCGCAGAGCTTCAATGCGGCCGCGGGATGCCGGTTGGTCCAGCCAGGCCAAGCGATAGCTGAGCAGACTTGGCCGCACGTCCTCAATGTCGTGAGAACGAAGCGAAGCTATGCAGAATGCCGCAACCGAAGCTGTCCTAGCTCATCAGCTGCTTGCGCCGACGGGCGACTGCAGTCCGCCTCAACGGGTCGAGCGCGCTCGTCTTGCGATCTGCCCCATCCAACCGAAGATCGGCGAGTTGGCTCAAGCGAGGTCACGGCCGACTCGGCTAATGCCGGCTTCACGCCATTAAATTACAACAGGTTGGATGTTGGCGTTCCTTACCAGCTTGTGTCTGACAACTGACTCGCCGATATGGTGGAACAAAGGCAAATCAACCAAGTGGTGTATGGGTCTGGCAGTTCGTTGGGCACACCCGGGCGCAGGCGCTGCAGCCGATGCAAGCGCCTTCGTCCTTCAGCACCATGATCTTCTTTTCGACCTCATCGTCGTCCTCGTCGAGATCGATGATCTCGCCACCCTCGCTTAGTCCCCTCAGCGTCATGACCTCGCGGCCGCAGACCTTATAGCAGCGGCCGCAGCCGATGCACTTCTTGGGATCGATAGAAACCAGGTAGTCCGGCCTCCAATTGCGACCATCGCGGGTACTGAATGACATGGCTTAAGGTCCGTTATGTTTTGTCCAGCTCCTGGAGGTATTGGCGCTTGCTTTCGAGCTCGCTGAAGGCAGCGTGAGCCTTCTGGGCCACGCTCAGGATCGAGGACCAGTTGACTGGCAGCTCCTCGGAGAGGTCGTGGAGGTCCATCTTGGCTTGGGTCGCCTTGGCCGACAGCTTCTTTATTTCCGCTTTCAGGCTTTCAACATCGCTCATGCTTGCCTCAATAATTCGCCACTTCCGGGAACTTACGGATCATCTCAACGCCACTGTTGACGAATTTGTCGCCTTGATCGGCGAGATCAGAAAAATGGTCGAAACCAAAGCGATGCACGTCGCGCAGCTGCTTGCTCACGACAACGAGCCGGCCGCCGATCAGCACGATCCGACCGAACCCTTCGTGGTGCATCTTCAGCATTGGCGAGATCATCACACCGGTCGCCTTCTCGGTCGAGAGCGCAACCGCGTCAAAGAACAGCTCCAGCCGCCATGTCGTGTCGGGGTCGGGATTGCCGACGATCGGCAGCGCACGGCGCTTGCGCTTGTCGAGAACGTAGGGTTCGAGCAGCTCGAGATCCTTCTTGCCCTCCCAGGCACCGTGGGTGTCCTGGGCGCGCCAGATCTTGATGAGCTCTTTCAGAAATGAACCCTCCGCCGCGGCGGCGGTTGGAGTGATTTCAGACGGGTCGGCCATCCTTGTTCCTTCAGGCTTCGAAATCCACCGTACGATCCGGGCTTTTGGTGAGCAGCTTCCGCAGCCAGGGCGGCGGCGACCCCTTCAGCACGGTTTCGAGTTTGACGCAAAGGTCGTCGATGGGCTCTGGTTGCAGCACTTTCATCGGATGGATGTTGCTCGCGACGACCCGTGCAGCACCCGAGCCGCCGATCGCCGTAACATAGAGGATTGCGCAGCCCCTGATCGCCTCGATCTTCGGCGCGAGCCTATCCTCATTGCCGTCTTCCGTGAGGTCACCGTCAAACTGGATCGCCTCAACAAAGCGGTGCCCGTCCGGGCCGACCTCGTAGATCGCGATGTTCTTGGCCCAGCCGAAGTGCGCATCAACTTGCTTCAAGTCCTGAGTGGCGAATGCAACTTTCATCCGTGTTGTTTTCTCTCCCTGCTCAATGCAACTTGGGCGGATGGACCTGCAGGTCACCGCTGGTGGATCGCCAGGTGTCGGGCGTCGGCCCATGGTTGGTTTCGCGGTCGGTGATGATTAGATTGGCGATGTCAAAGATCAGATCGCGCGTGCCGCGATAGCCAACCGTCGTGAGGTGCGCAGCGCCAAGGCGATCGAACATCGGAAAGCCCACTCGGAAGAACGGAACATTGAGTCGCCAAGCGGCCTGGCGACCATGTGAATGCGACATCAAGAAGTCGCAGTCACGCGACCTGGCAAGCTCTTCAAGATCCTCCAGATCGCCGATCAAGACGTCCTCGGTCCTGACCCGTTGGAGCACCGGTGAGTTCGTCGTAGTCACTGCAGCAGTTACCTGCGCTCCCATGTCGTGGAGCAAGCTTGAGAGATCGAACAACAGGTCCGGTTCGGCGCCGATCGCGAGCTTGCGGCCGCCGATATGGAAATGCGCATCCAGCATGGCGTCTGCCAGCTGTCCACGCTGCCGGCGATATTTCGAGGGCACCGACCGGCCGCTGATCTGGCTCAGGAATGCGATGAATTCGTCGTTTGGGATAAGGCCGCAGAGCCGCTCGAACAGACGGAACGGCGTGCCTGTCCGCGCCTGCATGGTCTCGGCCGCACGGCGCATTTGCGCGCCGATCGCGATCGTCCAAGCCGCCTGCCCCATCGTCGCGATCTCGTCCACTCCAATGCCCCCGATCGTGGTCGGCGTGAATTCGTCGGGGATGTGGCCGTCCAGCGAACCGGCAAGGTCCGGCAAGAAGGAGGGCTTGAGCCCAAAATCCTCAAAGATCGTGCGAAGCTCGTCGAGATCGCCCGGCGTGAGGTGGCAACCAGGTAGCACGTTAACACGGGAGGCATCGCGCGGTCTCGCTGCGTCGACGGGAGCCACAAGCACCTCGATCATCCGCGCCACTGTCTTGCCCCAGCCATCCTGAAAGGCATCCTTAAAATCCGGTGTCGAGACGTAGACAAGGGAAAGCTTTTCGAGCTGCGGATGCTTGTGTCGGATCAACCGGATGAAGGCCTCGACGTCATCGCCGTTGGTCTCGGTGACGCCAGTCGAATTGATGCCAATGATCTCGGGCTCGACGCGATTGTAGATGTTGAGGATCGCCTGTTCGAGATTCTCGTGGCCGCCGAGCACGGTGGCAACCTCGCTCATGGCAGTTGTCTGCATCGGCACGGCTTCGTTGAAATGGCGCACGAACAGCGTCAGCCCGAAGGAGGCGCAACCTTGCGGGCCGTGCAAAAGCGGCATCGCGCCGCGCAAGCCCATGAAGGCAAATGAGCCGCCGATCGGCTGGCTCATCTTGAGCGGATTGACCGAACAGGCTTTCTTCGAGGCAGTAACGATCGCCATGTCGTTTCCCTACTCCGCCGCCTGCTGCGCCGAGGGCCTGAGATCGGAACGAATGTCCTTACAAACAACGCACCGTGCGCTGGAATTGGTGCACGGCTTGGCGGGCTCGGCGAGGTTCGGGCCATGCGCCGCAATCGCGCTCTCACCATCCCCGACCTCACTTTGATTGGAGAAACTTATCGTCTTGACGCCGTTCGTGTTCGCGTCCCGAACTGGATCGGCGGCTTGCGCATGCATCTGCGCAACCGTCTTTGCCTGACGCTTCCGGTCGAACTCATCCCATGGCGCGGCTTGGCGGAGCTGATCCCATATCGGATTGTAGAGCGCTTTCTCGATCTCCTCCATAAGCTTGACAATCCCGACATAGCCCATATAGGCGTGGCAGCGCTCCTGGTTAATATCGAGCCATGGCATCGCAGCCTTTAGTGCGACGAACTGCGACTTGCCGCCGGAGAGCATGATGTCGGCTTTTGCGTCCTTGAGCATCTTGTAGATCTCGCGAGGCGACATGTCCTCGATCATATGGGCGTGCTGGCCCATTAATTCCTTGATACGTTCCTTGTCCTTCGTGGTCGATTTCTTCACGGACGTGCCGACGATCTCGAGCCCGGCCTCCTGCAGAGCGGCCACCATCGACCAGGATTTCACGCCGCCGGTGATGAGAAGAACCCTATTGGCGGAAAAGCGCGGCTTGAAACGTTCAATCGCAGCCCAGGCTTTGGTCTCTTCGCGTGCGATCAGAGCTTGCGTGCGTTCCATCAGCTCAGCCGGCGCGCCACGGTCGATCAGCATGCGCGCGATCTGGCGCAGTGAATTGCTGGAATCCTCAATACCGTAGAACGAGCCTTCAAAAAACGGGATGCCGTAGCGCTGCCTCATCTTGCGTGCGACGTTGATCATTGCCTTTGAGCAGACCATCATCGCGGCTTTGGCTCGGTGCGAGTAAGCGACCTCGCGGTACTTGCCGTCCCCCGAGATGCACGACAGGATCCGAATTCCGAGCTCATCGAGCAGCGGCTTGACCTGCCAGAGCTCGCCGGACAGGTTGTATTCGCCGATGATGTTGATGTCGTACGGAGTGGTGTAATCGGGCTCTCCGGTACCGATGACGTGCTCCAGCAGCGCTTCGCCCGCGAGCTTGTTACCAAGGTTCTTCGACCCCACAAATCCTGGTGCATTGACGGGAATGACCGGTTTGCCGAATTTGGCGGAAGCCGCCTTGCAGACCATATCGATGTCGTCACCGATCATTGCGGGCACGCATGTCTGGTAGACGAAGATGGCCTGTGGGTCGTATTTCTCTGTGATCTCCTTGACTGCCCTGTACAGCCGCTTCTCGCCGCCGAACACGACGTCGGTCTCGCTCATGTCAGTGGTGAAGCTTCTGCGCCACAGATCGGAGCCGGAGGAGACGGAACCGCGATTGTCCCAAGAATTGCCCTCACACGCGATTGGACCATGCACAAGATGGGCGACATCGGTGAAGGGCTGCAGTGCGATTTTGGCGCCATCGAAGGCGCACCCGCCGGCGGCGCCGCCCGGCTTCAGCTGCTTGGTGCATCCATTCTTGCGCTCGACGTTCGACTTGCTCGCATTCCTGGCGCAGCCCGGTTCGTTAAAGACGTCCTGTATGGTCGTGGGAAGCGAAGTCATGGTGTCTCTTTCCGGGATGTCAAGACACCGCACAGACCAAGAGGATGGCCGGCGGATAACCTGTGATCCCCGCCACAGCGCCGCTGTTCCTGCGGACGATGAGGCGGGGCGCTCGCCTTAGCGTATGATGTCGAAGCTGTAGTCTGTCTTGCCAACCGAGCTGGTTTTTCTATCGATCTCATCAAAGATCTTGTCGAGAATCTTGACCAGCACATTCATGCTACCCTGATAACCCCACACTGGATAACGATGGTGATGATGGCGATCGAAGATGGGAAACCCGATGCGGACTAGCGGCGTTCCAGTGTCACGCTCGAGATACTTGCCGTAGGTGTTACCGATCAGGAAGTCGACCGGTTCTGTGAACAGGAGCGACCGCATGTGCCAGAGATCCTTGCCCGGGAAGGCGCGGCAGTTTTTACCGAACGGCGAGCTCGCGAACAGCGCCTGCATCTTCTGCTCCCAGGCCTTACTCCCGTTCGTCGAGAGCACGTGGGTCGGCTCAGCGCCGAGCTCCAGCAAGAATGCGGCCAGGCCATAGCAGAGGTCGGGATCGCCGTAGATCGCGAACTTCTTGCCGTGAATATGCGCGCTAGAGTCAGCCATTGCGTCTACCAGACGCCCGCGCTCCTGTTCCAGCGCATATGGAATTGCCTTATTGGCGATACGCGACAGCGTCATCAGGAACTCGTCCGTGGCGCTGACGCCCAGCGGGTGATTGAAGGCGACGACCTCCTGGTCGTGCCCCTTGATGAAGGACAACGTCTTCTCCGTACAATATTGCTGCATGGAAATGGTTGCCTTCGCGTGGACTGCATTCGCGGCGTCCTTTAGTGTGGTGCCGCCATCATACATGCGGAATTCACCGTCGGTTGGGGTATCGAACACGTCACTATTATCCGCGAGGATCGTGTAGCCGATTCCCATCAACGCGAAGATGCGCTTTATCTCGCGGATGTTGCCGACAGTGTAGCCGTCGAAGCCGCCGATGAAGTTGATCGTGTTGTTCGCTTTTCGCTGGAGTTTTGGCGCCGTGCCGGCTTTGCCATCCCAGAAATGCTCGAGGATGCCCTTAAGCGTGTTGTCGTAGCCGGTGACGTGGCTGCCGACGAATGCAGGAGTGTGAGCGAATGGTACGTCGTAGTCCGCGGGGACTGAACCTTTTTCCTTGGACGTTTTGATGAAGGCGTTGAGGTCGTCGCCGATGACTTCCGCCATGCAGGTCGTCGCGACCGCAATCATCTTCGGCTTGTACATGTTGTAGCTGTTGGCAAGCCCGTCGGTCAGATTGTTGAGGCCCCCGAACACAGCCGCGTCTTCCGTCATGGACGAGGAGACGCATGAGGTCGGCTCCTTGAAGTGCCGTGACAGATGGCTGCGATAATACGCCACGCAGCCCTGTGAGCCGTGGACGAACGGCAGCGTGCGCTCGAACCCGAGCGCGGCGAACACCGCACCTAGCGGCTGGCAAGCCTTCGCCGGATTGACGGTTAGCGCCTCGCGGGCGAAGTTCTTCTCACGGTATTCGGGCGTCTTGGACCATTCTCTGATACGGTCGACTTCGGCGGGATCATGCGGATTCTCAAATAGCGCCTTCTTATTGGCCAGCATCTGCTGGTATTCGTCTCCCCGGAAAAGCTCAGAGTGGTCGAGTATGTGTTCGGCGTTCTGTGTCATCATGGCACTCTTTAAGTTCTTGTGTTCGTTCTCCTGCCCTTCCCCTCCTCTGCGGAAGAAAGGGCCCGGGCGTCGGCTTTCCTATTCGGCCGCCATGAGGCTTGGCCGCGGAGCGTCCTTCCAAGGTGCCGTGGTCTTCCCCCAAATCGGGGAGTTGATCGCCATGTCCATGTCGCGGGCGAAGATCGCGAAGCCGTCATAGCCGTGGTAAGGACCCGAGTAGTCCCAGGAATGCATTTGACGGAACGGCACGCCCATTTTCTGGAAGACGTATTTTTCCTTGATACCGGAACCGACGAGGTCTGGCCGGATCTTTTCGACGAAGCGCTCGAATTCGTAGCCGGTGACATCGTCGTAGATCAGCGTGCCATCTTTGACGTAGTGCTGAGCGGTGCGTTGGTAGTCATCGTTATGCGCGAACTCATAGCCCGTGCCGACAACATCCATGCCGAGGTCCTCGTAGGCGCCGATGACGTGGCGAGGACGTAAGCCGCCGACGAACAGCATTACGGTCTTGCCTTCGAGCCGCGGCCGGTATTTCGCGGTCACCGCGTCGACAAGCGGCTGATATTTCGCGATGACGCGCTCGGCGCCTTCCTTGATCTTGTCATCGAAGAAGCCTGCAATTTTGCGCAGCGACTCCGCGATTTTGGACGGCCCGAAGAAGTTATACTCGCACCAGGGAATCCCGAATTTTTCCTCCATGTGCCGTGAGATGTAGTTCATCGAGCGATAGCAATGCAATATGTTGAGCTTCGCTTTCGGCGTCGCCTCCAATTCAGCGAGAGATCCATCCCCGGACCACTGGGCGATGACGCGCAGGCCCATTTCTTCGAGCAGGATCCGTGACGACCAGGCATCGCCGCCGATGTTGTAATCGCCGATAATCGCAACGTCATATGGCGTCGGCTCAAATTTGGAGCTGGCCTCTGGGGCGCTCTTGTCGAAGATCCAATCTCGAACGGCGTCGTTCGCGATGTGATGGCCGAGCGATTGTGACACGCCACGAAAACCCTCGCACCGCACAGGCACGATCGTTTTGCCGCCATATTCCTTTGACTTTTCTCGGGAGACCGCCTCGATATCGTCGCCGATCAAACCGATCGGACATTCGGACTGAATGGTGATGCCCCTGTTGAGAGGAAATAGCTCCTGGAGCTCGTCGATGAGTTTGTTGACCTTTTTATCGCCGCCGAACACAATATCCTTTTCCTGGAAATCGGAGGTGAACTGCAGTGTCACGAAGGTGTCGATGCCGGTCGTGCCGACGTAGTAGTTGCGCCGCGAGCCCCATGAGTACTGACCACAGCCGACCGGACCGTGGCTAATGTGGATCATATCCTTGATCGGCCCCCAGACCACGCCCTTGGAGCCCGCGTAGGCGCAGCCACGGATGGTCATCACGCCAGGAATGGACTTGATATTCGACTTGACGCCACAATCCGACTTCCCCGCCTCGTGAACACTGAGATGCTTGGCGCGCCTTTTGGCGGTCTTCTCTGGGTAGACCTTCAACACCTCATCGATTAGCTGCTTGTTGCGCGCCTTGATCTCTGCGACGCTCTGGGTAGTTGTTCGGCTCATACAAATTTCCTTTCGATTGTCGTCTCAAATCAAGAAGCGGCGCATTTACGGTAGACCGACGGATTTCCTATCCGGCGTTCAGGTGTAAAGCGTGATCTCTGCGAGCGGTCCTACCGATCGCAACTTCGCGGCCTTCTGGATCATGCCGCAGCGGTCGTTCACGACCTTGTAGCTCATCTCGGCTGAGCGCCTACGAGCGCCATGTGTGACGCTGTTGATCGCTGACCAAGACGCGTCTCGGTGAAGTCATGCCTGCTTTCCATTGGTTTCTCATATCGGCTTCTTTATTCACTCGCGTGCCATCACGGGGCCTGTCCCTGTGCATGGCGATGCAAAGGGCTAACAGCCGCCTCTTGCGCAGGGGTCTGCAACGAGTGTGCCAGCGCTGGTTGAATACAAAAAAGCACCGTCTGTAGAGCTAGATAGCTGGCGGGATGCGGATTGTTATAAAGCCGACCCTGTCTGGCACCGACAAGCGTAGCCGCTAACGCCCTGTCTGAAACAAAACAATCAGTTACGCTCTCCGCCAGCGACACGGCTGGAGTCTTCCCGCGCGCCGAGGTCACTGCACCTGGATGTTGGCCATCCTGATCGTCTTTGGCTTCACCGTGCTTGGCTGGATGGGTTCTTCATGCCGACGCTGATTGGTCCTGGGAAATCCGCATTGGACGCCATGTCACAGCATTCGGCACTCGGCCTGGCGAAGACCCCAGCCGGGATCCCGGTCTAACGATGCCCGATTACGATGTGCGCTCCAGACGGAAAATATCCATCGTGCAAGCCGAGATCTTCTCCTTCGAGAGAGAGGGAGCTCCGGTGGAATCAGCCGAATCTGTCAAGCAGCCTCGCGCACCTTCCTCGCTTCTGTAGCGACGAATGGGGCCCACTCAGCCGGCAGTCTGTTCACGAGCTGGCGTTCGACCTGCTCACGAACCCTTTGCAGCTTCTCGCGCTCCTGCTGGAGCGCTTCGGTCTGTCGGGCGACCTCTGCGTCCTTGCTCACCAGGTTGGTTGTGGGAACGCTGCGGGTCTTCGCGAGAGGTGGGCCGGCGAGGCATCAGTCAGCTGAATCTCATGGTTGCAGATCGGAAACTGCAGGGCGGGTTCATGAGCGCGCTTGGCCGCCGTCGCCTTAGGCGTCATGCCCCCTTCGCAGCTCTTAGGACGGAATAAACGTGATCCGGCCCGCTTCGCCACGCTTCCGATGTGGCTTTAGCGTTATTTCGACGTCCCGATCGAACGCCGTCAGCATGCGCAGCAGCTTTTCCACAGAAACCAACTTGAACTGCCCCCGAAGCAGCTTGGACAAGTTGGGCTGCTTCACATGAACCAGCTTCGCGGCTTCGGTTTGACTCATCTCCCGCTCCGCCATCAACCGCTTCAGTTGTACGACGAGGGCTGCCTTGAGTTGGTGCTCGTGGGCGTTCGGCAGGCCGAGGTCAGCATAAATGTTCCCGGAGCCCCGGCTGTGGGCCGGCCACTTCTTCTTCTTCCTGCTCATCATCGGGCTGCGTTTGTTCCTTGTGGATAGCTTCGGCGTCGCGCAGGCGCTGCCGAAGGGATGCCCCTTCTGCGAGGCCAGTTCGTCCCTGATGCGGATCAGTGCCCTAGCCCTAAAGAGCTGCTGATCTGCTCGGGTGAAGGTTAATTGAACGCTCTACCGCGCTCGAGTGCCTTCGGAGTTTTAGCTTGACTTGTTGCGGGTGTGCTCGTCTGGGAGGACGGCACACAGGCCGGGGAGCACGCATTGCGTGAGGCCAAGAGTATGGACAGTAATTCGTGCGCCCGAGCACCTGCGGAAATCAGCGTAAGACACGAGTCACTTCCATAGGAGAGATTCTGGCCAATCTGTGAACTCCAATTCGAAGCTACGTAGGCCACTGGGTTTGGTCGTGAATTTAAGGGTCTTCCCTGAAAGGTCGGCCAATGAACCAGATGCAAACTTGAAAACTGTCGTGCCGGAAGTTGCGACCCCAATGCCTTGCTCGCCATCCATGCTAGAGAAGCCGGTCGCCTCAGAGAGTTGCCCAATTGCAACTCCCTCCAGCGCGTGGTGAAATTCCATGGAGGCCAAGTATGTTCCTTTGTCAGCAGCCCACTCGCTGACCGACACTGCTGTGATCCCCGCGTCGGTCAAGAGACCACCCGCGATCCGGCAGCCATATTGAACGGTGAGAATAACCCGCTCATTCCGAACTCCGGCCGGCTCTCGATCGGCGGCAGTGATCGTGCACGCGTACCGCCTTGTTTCCGCAACCGCCCCCATGCTTAGTCCGATCCACTCGAGAGCGGAACACAATACAAAAGCGAGAGCGGGTCTTATCATTCGGCTGCACCTGGTCTGGAAGATCGTTCGCCTGCTCTTTACAATCTGACGCTACGGCCGATTCAAGCTTCTTCGATCGCTCTGTCGGATGAAAGCTACTCACCGCGGTGTCGTGGAAACGACGCGCTCGGTATCCCCCCGGAGTGCCCGAACGATCTCAATATCGGTGCTCACGGGGCGCAGCGGGCCAGCACGTCGGTGAATCGAGGCTATGGACCGACGCCTTTCAGCTCGGCGGCGGCCATGAGGGGCGCTCCGGCCCGCGGCGCCGGAGCGCTACGTTCCTGACGCAGGCGCAGGCGCCCTGTGAGCGGACGCCATTTTCCGCGGAATGACCCCGCGGCGCAGGTCCCGAATTTTGCTTCACAGTGTCAATGTAAAAGGAAACGTGGTCGCTAGGAGCCGTTCAAAGGCAGACTGTCGCTCAAGCAAGCGCTCTTCGAGGATCTTACGCTCGAGATCACTTAGCTCGCTTTGGAGCCTTCTGCGACAGCGCCAAATGTCATTCCGCACGTATCTGATCTCATTCAAGCGATCGTCAATCGAAGCCATCACGGATACCGTATCTAACTTGAACCATCCATCGACAACTGGTCAATCACGTCGTTCCCCCCGTAAGACGACGATGAGATCCGACGACCTGGCCATCTGCGGACATGATGTCACGATCTCCTTCCAGCATGTCCTCTTGTATCGAAGTCTTCCAACGCAGGAGCACGAAGTGACGGTTGCTTCTGCAGAAGTTCAGCGGTTTTTGCCATCACCGCGCAGGATTTCAAAAGCTGCCACTGGCCCGTGAGTGGGCCGAACGGCTATCTTGTTCCAACCACCCCCGGCCGGATCAGGTGTCGGGCCGGCCACTTAAGCGGGTGCCGAATGGGAGTATCCGGCTAATCGGACGGTCGCACCGTCAAACTCTGGGTAACCGCACCTTTCAGATTTGAGATCGGCAATTGCCATGCCAGCGAACCTCAGGTGGGACTGAAGACAAGCCATGTTCAGGCTCGGGGCCTCGTCTGTTACAAGCGAGCGGGATTTCGTGGCGGCGGCGCGCCAGAGAGGCCCGGATATGTGTCGGAGAGGCTTCAGTCGGCCGGGCGAGGCGAAATCGTGAGCGATACGCACCGCCGGACGCCTCGGCTCAGTGTCTCGCCACACCTGCGTAGATCTTATTACCACCGTTCCTGCGTGCGGCCGGCAAGCTGGCAATTTCATCTCATCACAAAAGTTTCTGTGCGATGATGTCTAGCCGGGACTAGCGCTTGTCGCATCTGTGACACTGCATGTATTCATCAAACCAAGCCATCCGACGTTGTTTGTTCGCCCGGACTCGTTCTGCAACTAAATCAGCAGCTTGCATCTCAGATGCAACTGGCATGGCTGTTGCTATTTGTTCAGCCGCACCGTGAGCGCTGCGCGCGACCAGCGGTGTAAGACGTATACGATCAACTTCGCGGGAGCGTATTAGCCACCCAATCGCTTGATGGAGAACCGATGCGGCCACCGGGCAGCTTACCCTTTTGCGGCACACTTGTTGTTGTCAGATCGACCATCACGCCGAAGGTTGAGGCACTAGTCTGATCTACCAACGCGAACGGCGCGCTCTAGCTCAAAGCGAACTCGCCAATCAAATAAGGGCCCGAAAGCCTCGTGGGCGAACGCCGGCAGCGAGCACCTCGAATTTGATGCAGCCTCGCTTTCAGAGGATCCGGCGCATGCTGCGCCGACCCGTTGAAGCAACGGAGGGTGGCATCGTTTTCGACTGTTTCCTTGATTAACAATCAGAACTGATGAGGCGGGTGTATGAACAAATTGATCCGGGAGCTTCGGCTTGTGGCTGAAGCATCTGTTTTGGCGATTGGGCTGCTGATGTCGTCACGAGCTAACGCGGACGATGATCTGATGAGAGCCGCCAAGCAGATCTTCCATCCGATCCCCTCAGTCATTCCTGCGGTAAAGGACAATCCAGTCACACATGAAAAGGTCGAGCTTGGCAAGATGCTGTTCTTTGATCCGCGGCTATCGGCAAGCGAGATCATTAGCTGCAATACGTGCCACAATCTCGGCAGCGGCGGCGTCGATGCCGGTCCGACCTCCGTCGGTCACGGCTGGAAGATCGGCCCACGTCGGGCCCCAACCGTCTACAACGCTGTGTTCAATGTGGCGCAATTCTGGGACGGACGCGCCGCGGACCTCAAGGCACAAGCCACCGGCCCTGTGCAGGCGAGTGCCGAAATGAATGCGACTCCGGATCATGTGCTCGACACCTTGAACTCAATGGCCACCTACGTCGACTTGTTCAAAAACGCTTTCCCGAACGAAGCGAGACCAGTCACCTTTGAAAACTTTGCGAAGGCAATCGAGGCTTTTGAAGCGACTCTCATTACACCTGCGGCCCCATTCGATCGGTATCTGGAGGGCAATACACATGCTCTCGATGATCAGCAGAAATCAGGGTTGGCACTGTTTATGGAGAAGGGATGCTCCTCTTGCCACAATGGAATCAACATCGGTGGACAGGCCTACTTCCCATTCGGCGTGATGAAAACGCCGGACGCAAGCCTGCTTCCGGCCGCCGATAAGGGCCGGTTCGCGGTTACCAAGGCGGTTGGCGACGAATATGTCTTCCGCGCGGCGCCGTTGCGGAATGTCGCGTTGCGAGCCCCTTACTTTCATTCGGGCCAGGTTTGGAGCCTGAAGCAAGCTGTTGCACTGATGAGTGAAATCCAGCTCGGCGCCAAGCTTAGCGATAAGGAAGAGAACGAGATCGTCGCATTTCTGAATTCGCTGACCGGGCGGCTACCTAAGATCGAGTATCCGACACTACCCACGCGTACGAACACGACGCCAAGGCCTTCTATAGACAGATAGGACTAACAGACCGGCGTCATGCCTTGCGAGTACTAACAGATGGGACGCAAGAACCCGGGGTCCCGCAATGACGCCGAATGATCCCGTGCTGTCACACATAACCAGGCACATAAAAAACGCCCGGCCTCCTCGGGAGGCCGGGCGAAAGTCACGTAGGAGCGACGCTGCTTTACGCATCGCACCAGCTTTCGTCGGTAGGGAGGACTACCGGCGATCGATTTACGGCGAGGGCATTCGCCGTCAAACAACGAGAAGCGGATATCGCTCCGCGCGAAATCTGGAGCCACTTGCCTTCCGCTCATGTCGGAAACTTCAGGAGTTGCCCAGCACTCGCCCGCTGTCCGGTTGGCAAGGGCAGTGCCTTGATCGAGCTGGGATCCTTCGCGCAAGCGGTTTGGCTGCCGTGCCCTGAAACTTAAGCGGCAGTTTGCCGTCGCGCAGCAGCATTTTGCACCCCAAACACCAACAACGCTCGATTGTCTTCGCGAAGATCGGTGCCAAGGCGCCCATTTCGTATGACATTCCGAAAGGGCGGTAAAATTGATTGTTGTGATGTAACGCATCCACGCGATGGATAAATAAAAACGTCGGGCTGTGGTTCGTGTCGAGCGTTAATGACTTCGGAATATTTCACCTGATCGGCATCGCCGGCGCGCGGTCGGCCGTCGGATCGAGAGAGGTTGTCGCCGGCTATATGCGATCGCCTCCGCCAGCGCCGGCCGGCATTCCCAGGCGCTGAATACCTTGGGAAGCTCGCAAGCACATCGCGAGCTCCCAAAGCGCGTGTATCTTATTCAAAAACGCGTTGGCGAAACGTTCGTACCGTCATGGCTCAGCCCGCAACTCGCGTGCGGCGGCCACCATATTGACGAGCGCGGGACCCACCTCCTCCCACTTTCGCGTTTTCAGTCCGCAGTCGGGATTGATCCAGAGCTGCCGATCGGAAACTCGCTGCCGCGCCAACACAATCAGCTGCTTGATCTCCGCCGCTGCTGGAACGCGCGGTGAATGAATGTCATAGACGCCGGGCCCGATCTCATTAGGATATTTGTAGGTCTTGAAGGCGTCGAGCAATTCCATTTTAGAACGCGACGTCTCGATTGAAATGACGTCGGCATCCATTGCTGCGATCGCATCGATGATTTCGTTGAACTCGGAATAACACATGTGGGTATGGATCTGAGTTCCGTCGGCGACAGCGGAGGAGCAAACGCGGAAACTGTCCACTGCCCAATCGAGATAGTCCTTCCACTGCGATTTGCGTAGCGGCAATCCCTCCCGCAATGCAGCCTCGTCGATCTGGATCATGGTCGCTCCAGCCGCCTCAAGGTCGATGACCTCATCTCGGATCGCGAGAGCGATCTGTCGGCATGTCTCGCTCCGCGGGATGTCGTCACGGACAAACGACCAGTTCAGGATCGTCACCGGTCCGGTCAGCATAGCCTTGATGGGTTTTTTGGTCAGAGACTGCGCATAGCGCCACCATTCAACGGTCATGGGCTTCGGCCGGGAGACATCTCCAAACAGGATAGGAGGACGAACGCACCGCGAGCCATAAGACTGAACCCAGCCGTGCTTGGTGAAAGCGAAGCCCAAGAGCTGCTCGCCAAAGTATTGAACCATGTCATTGCGCTCGAACTCACCGTGTACGAGCACGTCCAGGCCGATATCTTCCTGCCACTGGACGGTACGGGCTGTCTCCGCTCTCAGAAACTGCTCGTACTGCGTGTCATTCAGCGCTCCCCGCGCATGAGCCGCGCGCGCATTCCGGACGTCTGCCGTTTGCGGGAAGGATCCGATGGTTGTCGTTGGAAACATCGGCAATGCGAAGGCGACGCGCTGGACGTTGGCGCGCTGGGTGAACGCACTGCGACGGCGACGCATGCTATCGTCGATCGCGGCCATTCGTCCGGCGACCTTCGCATTGTGGATCTTGGGCGATGTTCCGCGGGTGACGGCTGCGTCCTCCGAGAGCGCAAGTTCATCGGCCACCTCGGCAGCATGGCCGGCCAGCGCTTTGCCCAATATCGAAAGTTCCTTGATCTTCTGAACTGAGAACGCCAGCCACGTCTTCAGATTGGGATCGAGATCGGTCTCTAGCTCAATGTCGATCGGAACATGAAGCAGCGAGCAGGAGGGAGCAATCTGAACACGGTCCCTGCCCAGTTTTTTGACCATAGGAGCAAGTTGGTCGAGCAGCGCCGGGAGATTGGAGCGCCACACGTTGCGACCATCAACGACGCCTAGCGAGACCACGAGATCTCTATGGGCTGTGGCGACAATTGCGTCCAACTGGTCGGGTGCCCGAACCAGGTCGACATGAAGCCCGGCAACGGGCAAGGCCAAAGTTGTTTCAAGATTGTCACCGATCGCCCCGAAATATGTGGCCAGCATGATTTTGAGGGCCGGCACGGCCTTGGCGAAATGAGCATAGGCCCGGCGGACAGCCGCCCGAGATGCGTCGTCGACGTCCGTCACTAGGCATGGCTCGTCGAGCTGAACCCATTCAGCACCGCGCGAGGCTAGTTCGCGGAGAACATCGACATAGACTGGGAGGAGCCGATCAAGCAGCGACAGCGGATTGAATGCGGGATTTACGCTTTTGCCGAGCTTCAGGAAAGTAACTGGGCCAACTAGGACGGGGCGCGTCTGGTAGCCGAGGCTTCTTGCCTCCTCATATTCCTCGATCGGCTTCCGAGAGGAATACTTAAAGATCTGATCCTGGTGAAATTCCGGCACCATGTAGTGGTAGTTGGTATCGAACCACTTCGTCATCTCCTGTGCGGCTACACCAGGCCCATGCTGAGCGTGACCACCGTCCGGAGCGCCACGCGCCATGGTGAAGTAGGTATTGAGCGACACAGGACCTTCGGTCCAGCCGTAGACGTCGGGAATGGCGCCGACCATTACGCTGGTATCGAGCACATGATCGTAGAGCGAGAAGTCATTCGAAGGAATGACGGTCGCACCGCGGGATTTCTGCCGTGCCCAATTAGCGGCACGAAGTCCACTCCCGGCCTCGAGGAGCTCGGCTTCGCTGGACTTTCCCGCCCAGTAGCTCTCGAGCGCGAATTTGAGTTCGCGTCGTGGGCCGATGCGTGACGTCCCCAGTGTGGCAACGGGAAGCGAAAGAATAGACATAGTTTAGACCCCATGATTGGGGCAAAGGCCATGGCGGACGTATGCAGCGAATATCGCTGAGCGACAGCTGCTTGGCGCACACCGGGACACCCCGCCCGTGGACGATATATTGTCGAGGCAGGTCTCCTGGCTCGCGGGTCGTCGCTGCTGTCCGGCCTTCCCGAAGCCGCATGGCTCCAGTGACTTCGTTGGACAGCGGCTCGCCGCTTACAGTTGCGGGGGCAGCGCCGGCATTGCACCGGCTTCCCTCTTAGCTCCGGATCAAACGAAATCCGGAGACCACGACGGCAGGCATTATGCGCACGAGGATCGATGCGTCAACCTACTGATTGTCGCTGCGATATTGCCCAAGCGATTGCGAGCTGTACTAGTGGCTCTGCACAGTGATTTTGACAGGTTGGGTCCGGCGGTCAGATTAGCTCCGGCAGGAGTTTCGGATCAAC